>CALDKR010000144.1 GCA_937898095.1 uncultured Rhodoluna sp. | reverse complement strand
GAAGTGATCGTCGCTGACGACGGTTCAAAGGACCGGACGAGCGCGATCGTTTCATCCGCCTTTGGCGATGACCCGCGCGTCCGGCTGATGACCCTGGTCAACGGCGGGAAGGCCGCGGCCCTGAACCGCGCCCTCAAGCAGGCCCGCGGCACGATCATCGTTGCCCTGGATGCCGACACCCAGTTCGAACGGACCTGCATCGGGCGGCTGGTGCGCTGGTTCGCCGATCCCGAAGTTGGCGCGGTGGCCGGCAATGCCAAGGTTGGCAACCGGGTCAACCTGGTGACGCGCTGGCAGGCGGTTGAATATGTCACCGGGCTCGAGATTCAGTCCTATGTCATGGTCGACATGGCGGCATTTGAGAGCCTGGTCGACGCCCTCGGTGGGGTCGACATTAATGTGAAACAGCGTCTGCCTATTGGTGGCCAGGCCGACGACCTGTCTGATGTGCAGGGTTGGATCGAACCGGGCAAACAGCACATGGATGGCCGCACCACACTCTGGTATGCCCGATCGAGGCACAACACCAGCGACTATGACCGCATGGCCCGCCAGCGCGAAGTTCAGAACGCAATTCTTCAGCAGGTCGACCCGGCGAATGTGCTCACTCGTTTTCGCGAAATCGCCAGCGCCGGCGAAAAGCTGGTCAAGACCGACATTCCTTCGGGAATGCTTTCGACCTATGTCGATCTAGCCATCAAAGCTAAAGAGTTCGGCATCAAGCCGCTCGAGCTGGTTCCGCCGACCGTCAATGTCATGTGGCCGAACTATAAAGAAATTCACAGCTTAATCGCAAAGACTTTGAAGAGTTCATCGAAAGGAAACTAATGAAACGCCTAGCGTTTAGTGCCATATCGATTTCTGCAGCAGTGCTTTTGGCTGGCTGCAGCTTGCTGTATCCGAACTGGGGCACAACCCAGAAGCCGAGCGACCCTGAAATCACAACTTCAACACCAACCAGCACGCCATCTGAGACCCCGACCGAGACTCCGACAGAGACCACAACTCCGAAAATCGTTCAAAAAGCAACTTTGAACATCATTCAGTCGGGCGTCGACACTGCAAATGGCGAGCTTTATGCGGTCGCCGAGGTCACCAATGTGGTCGAAGATGGCGGCACCTGCACCCTTGATTATTCGAGCGGTTCATTCACAAAATCGGTCACCGTTAAAGCCGAATCAAATGTGCACACAACTCAGTGCTTTCCGATTAATTTGCCGCTAAAGTCGCTGCCAAAAGGCGCCGGCACTTTCACAATCACCTATCAATCCGAGGGTTACAAAGGCACCTCGGCACCAAACGCGGTGGCAATTCCCTAAATGAAATCATTCGCGAAGCGCTTTCTCGGCATGGCAGTGGCAGCACTGCTAGCCGTAGTTGGCGTGGTTGCGCTAGAGGCAAAACCTCAATCGGCAAACGCAGCTGATGCCTCGAGATTTGATCCGGGTTTGATCATCAGCGACAGCGTTTTCTATGATTTTGCGACACTCACTGTCGATGAAATTCAACGATTTTTAGACAGCAAGGTTTCAAACTGCATCGCTAAACCAACCGCGCCTCCGTGCCTGAAGAACTATGTCATGGACACCCCGGCGGTGACCGGTGAAGACGGTCGCTGTGAATCACTGCCCGCAAAGACCGGTCAAAAATCTGCACAGGTGATTTATGACGTGGCTCGTGCCTGCAAAATCAACCCAAAGGTTTTGCTGGTTACTCTGCAAAAAGAACAGGGTCTAATCACCTCACCGAATCCGACTGAATATAAATATCGCGCAGCACTGGGAATGAGTTGCCCAGACAGCAATCTTGCTCAGTGCGGCAAGGTTGATGCAGGTTTCTTCATGCAGCTCTACAAGGGTGCCGGCCAGTTGCAGTGGTACAACGATCCTCGCGGTTCATACACATATCACAAGGTCGGTCGTGTCTCGAATGTGCGCTATTCACCGACTGCAAGCTGCGGAACCAAGCCAGTTCTTATCAAGAGCCTGGCGACTGCGGCACTCTATTACTACACGCCATACACACCGAATGCGGCAGCGCTGGCAAACCTATATTCAACAGGCGACAGCTGCAGCGCCTACGGAAACCGCAATTTTTGGCGCTATTACACCGACTGGTTCGGCAGCACACTCGGCGGTGGCTTCTTGCTCAAGGGTTCAACCTCAGACGTTTACTTGATTGTCGACAACAATCGCTATCGCATCACCGACCAAACCATGATTGCCGCGCTTGACCCACTCGGCCCACTTGGCACGGTTTCAGATGACTATCTGAACACCTTCACTCTTGGTCAAGACCTAACTCGCGTGGTTCGGTCGGCTGACAACACCTATTACCTTTTTGATGCCGGCAAGAAATTCACTTTTACCGGTTGCGACCAGGTTAAGAGCTTTGGCTTTGACTGCGAAACCGCGGTTCAACTCACGTCTTCGCAGCTTGCAGCTCTCGCCAACGGCGGGGCCGTCAATCCATTCAACAGCGCTGAGGGCGCAACCTATCTGATCGAAAACGGCAAGCGTCGCGAAATTCTTGACACTGCTTCGGCCACTGAGGCCGGCTATTCGCTCGCGAAACCTTCGACAGTGAGTGCCGCCGCATTCAAGCACTTGCCTTGGGGCAACCCCATCGTTGGCAACAACGTGATGTTCAAAAACCGCACAACTAACCAAATCCAAATTTCGTCAGCATCAAAGATTTTTGATTTAGACCCGGCGACGGCAACAGATGTCGACCTGGCCAAGTGGTTGCGCGCCTCGACCGGAACGCTCTCGTCCGATGGTGTCAAGGCCACACTGGCCTCGACACCGATTCAAACGGTGGTCAAAGACCTTGCTGGCCAGCACTACCTTTTAACTACTTATGGCAAGCGAGTTGTTAATAACGGCAGCGAATTGTTTGACGCAGCCACCGAGGTTCCCGATGCTTTCTTGGCGATGCTGCCGACAATTTCGAAGCCGATCACGGCCCCTGCTTTTGTGAAAACTACCTCGGGCAAAACTGTCTATTTGGCCAGGGGTTCGCAATTGCGGGCCACGGCTTCGGCAACCCAGAGGGCTAAGCTCACCGCGGTTGTGGCTGAACCGACCATTCAGGCTCTGCCAAAATCAGCGGTCGCTCAAATCGGCGTTGGTCAGCCAATCGTGACCCCGATGAGCACAGTAAAGATTGCAACTTCAAAGCAGCTTTATGGCGCCGACGGTGTCGAGCGCATGATCAAGCTGAACTCGATTGAGCAAGCGGTCTCCCTCGGTTTTAGCGCCACCGTCACTGAAATTCCGGTCGAGCAGCTTCGTGCCTACAACCGCGGGTTCACCTTCGCTTTTGCCAAGGTCGCCTGCGGTGACCAAATCTATTTGGCTACAAAGGGCAAATATCACCCAATAACCCCTGAATTGGCAGCTCACTATCCAGGTGATATTTTGACTCTGAGCGATGTCAGCTGCTCATTGGTCACCAAGTCAAAGACCAAAATCGGTCGATTTATTAAGGCTCCAGATGCATCGCTTTGGCTAATCGACATGGGCAAGCGTCGCTTGATTTCGACCATTGCCAAATATCAAGGGTTGCTCGGCGACCAATTGCCATATGTTGCCGTTGATCAGGCTTTCTTTGATTCAATCGTCAAGGGCAAGGCTGCCGGAACTGTGATGCCAAAAACACAGCCTGCAGAAATCGCCACACCTGGGCCATATTCCACATCGGTGCCAAAGCCAACGCCGACTGAGTCAACCACGCGAGCGCCTACAGAGACTCCGAGTGCGACACCAAGCCCGACTGCTAGCACTAACGCTGCAGCTTTGAATCCGGGCTCGCTGGTTGCCTATGGTGCTGGGCTATATCTAGTCAACGGAACATCGAAGCTTGCTCAATTTGATGCGGTGAAACGCGCTGAACTATTTGGCTTGAAGAACGCAAAGACAATCGAAACGGCAATATTTGAGAGCTATGACTCAACGACCACAATTGACAGCGCCAAGGTCAAGTGCGGCACTTCGCTCTATTTAGTTTTGCTCGGCACCCACTATCCGATTTCGGCTACTGATGCCTCGCACTACCCAGGCAAGAGCCTCGCGCTATCTGTTGAAAACTGCGCACTAATCAAAAAGTCAAC
>CALDKR010000143.1 GCA_937898095.1 uncultured Rhodoluna sp. | reverse complement strand
GCCGCCGAGGCAATCATGACCACCGATTCGGTTTCAAAAACCACCTATCGAGTCAGTGATGCCGGCTACTCAATCGGAGGAATGGCCAAGGGGGCGGGAATGCTCGCACCAGGCCTGGCCACGATGTTGGTGGTCATAACAACTGACGCAGTGCTTTCAAGCTCGCAGTTAGATCAAGCGCTTCGCGCTTCAACCAGAGTCTCATTTGATCGCCTAGATTCCGATGGCTGCATGTCTACAAACGATCAGGTCACTTTGATGGCCTCCGGCGCCAGCGCGGTAACTCCAGATTTAGAAGAATTCACCAAGCTACTTCAAGAGGTTTGTCTTGACCTAGCAAAGCAGCTGCAACACGATGCCGAGGGGTCTTCGCACGACATCACAATCACTGTCACCGGGGCTGCAACTGAGGCAGATGCCGAAGAGGTCGGCAGATCAGTTGCGAGAAACAACCTTTTCAAAGCCGCAATTTACGGAAACGACCCTAATTGGGGTCGAATTCTTGCTGCCGTGGGCGTAACCAAGGCTGAATTTGACCCTTACAACATAGATGTTGCGATCAATGGAATTAGCGTTTCAAAACACGGACAACCTGACCAGCCAAGAGAGCTCGTAGATCTCACCCCGCGAGCTGTTGACATACAAATCAACCTCAACAGCGGGCAGAAATCAGTGGCAATTTTTACTAACGACTTAACTCATGAATACGTCGAAGAGAACAGCGCATATTCAAGCTAATGAAAGAGACCTCACTTCAAGACCAAAATCTTGCCAGCATCAAGGCTGAAACTCTGATTGAGTCGCTGCCGTGGCTGCAGCGCTTCCACGCAAAAATCGTCGTGGTCAAATTCGGCGGCAATGCGATGGTCGACTCCGCACTTGAAAAAGCCTTCGCAGAAGACATGGCATATCTGCGCTGGGTGGGCATAAAGCCGGTCGTCGTTCACGGCGGAGGGCCTCAAATCTCGGCAAGACTTGCCGAGCTTGGCATTCAAAGCGAATTCAAGGGTGGGCTTCGTGTCACAACCGAAGAGACCATCGAGGTCGTTCGAGATGTGCTTAGAAACCAAATCAGCGCACATCTTGAAACTCTGATTAACGAAGCCGGCGCCGAAACTCAAATCATGTCGGGCGAAGACCAAAACCTTTTCCGAGCCGAAAAAACCACCGCAGAAGTCGATGGCGAAACAATCGATGTCGGCCTGGTTGGCGAGGTCACGGTGGTGAACCCGCGCATCGCGGTGGCCGTGCTGGTGGAGAACGGCAAGCACGGCAGCACGGCGGCCGGCCCCATTGCCAAGGCCCTGTTCGACTACGAGATCAACGGCATCATCGCGCCGGCACCCAAGCTGGCTGACGAGACGGAGACCGAGGAATGAGAGAGCAGCAGAACCGCTTCCTGCGCACGGCCCCGCACAGCGGCGCCGAATTCGCGCGCAAGACCGATGTCTGGAGCCTGCTCAACCTGGATCCGGTG
>CALDKR010000142.1 GCA_937898095.1 uncultured Rhodoluna sp. | reverse complement strand
CCGGCGCGACCTGAATTAGCTCCACCGCGAGAGTTACCACCGCGAGGCTTTTCATCGTCGCCTGGCTTCCAGCCTTCAGGGCGCTTGCTCTTGGCGATACGCCCCTTGGTTCCGGCAGGAATTACAAGATCTTCAAATAGGTGAGCAGAGCTCGAGTAGGTTTCGGTTGGGTCAGGCTGACCAAACTCAAGAGCGGTGTTGATGTGACCCCAACGAGCTAGATCTTCCCAATCCACAAAAGTAACCGCGATACCGGTTCGGCCTGCACGGCCGGTGCGGCCAACGCGGTGTAGGTATGCCTTTTCGTCCTCTGGAATTGTGTAGTTGATTACGTGAGTTACATCATCAACATCGATACCTCGCGCGGCAACCTCAGTTGCCACCAAAATATCTTTTTTGCCAGAGCGGAATGAAGCCATCGAACGCTCGCGCGCTTCTTGAGTCATGTCACCGTGCAGTGCACATGCGTTGAAACCGCGATCGATTAGTTCTTCAGAAACCTTTGATGCCTGGCGCTTGGTTTTGCAGAAAATCACAGTCTTGCCACGGCCTTCGGCCTGCAAGATTCGACCGACGACCTCGTCTTTGTCGAGGGCGTGAGCGCGATAAACCAACTGCTTGATGTCAGCTTTGGTCTGGCCTTCATCTGGGTCGTTGGTGCGAATGTGCACTGGTCGCTGCTGATAGCGACGAGCCATGGTCACAATGGCGCCCGGCATTGTGGCTGAGAACAACATGGTCTGACGGCCATCAGGTGTGTAGGCAAAAAGCTTTTCAACATCTGGCAAGAAACCCAGATCAAGCATTTCGTCGGCTTCATCGAGAACCATGAAACGGATGTTTCCGAGGTCAAGCTTCTTTTGCTTTGAAAGGTCGATCAGGCGACCCGGTGTGCCAACCAAAATCTGCGCGCCGGCTTCAATTTCAGCAATCTGGCCCTCGTATGATTTTCCGCCGTAGATTGCCGCGACGGTGGTTGGGCGGTTTGAAGTCGCAAGCTTGAGGTCTTCGGCGACCTGAATTGCCAGCTCGCGGGTGGGAACTACGACAAGCGCTTTAGCGCCAGGTTCTGGGTTCATGCCCAAGCTCTGAATCAGCGGCAAACCGAAACCGAAGGTTTTGCCGGTTCCGGTTTTTGCTTGCCCAATGATGTCTTGGCCGGTTAGCGCCAGTGGAATCGCTTGCTCTTGAATCGGAAACGGGCTGGTGATGCCCTTTGTAGCCAATGCATCAACGATGTCCTGGTCGATGCCTAATTCCGCAAAATTCAATGAGTCTCCTAAGTCTTGAACAGTCTAACCTTCGACCTTGTCGCGCCGCTTGGTATGGGTATCCTTGACACTGTGTTTGATTGGCTAAAGAGATTTCGTTCTAGCGCTCGCAAGTTGACCTTGCCGGTTCGCGAAGACCGCGCAGGTCGCAACACCGAGGCAATCGACCTCAAGCCATACACGCCAGACGCTAAATCGTTTTTGGGCCAGCTGGCTTATCTGCAGCTGAGTCAATTCGAGATCCTGACCAATGAACTCAAATATTCGCCAAACACTGCATACAAGGCGCAATTGTCTGAAGCGGCCGCAAAGAGTTTCGAAAAATATCGGCTGAT
This sequence comes from uncultured Rhodoluna sp., assembly GCA_937898095.1. Classification (GTDB taxonomy): domain Bacteria; phylum Actinomycetota; class Actinomycetes; order Actinomycetales; family Microbacteriaceae; genus Rhodoluna. Next base: position 11,514 of record CALDKR010000142.1, on the reverse strand, counting down.
CGCCAAAAAGCTCTCGCAGCAGGGCATCGATGCCACCGACGCAATGGACCCATTTGTTGAGCGCATCGAAACTTTTCACTCGCTGACTGCGCCAACTGATTGGCACGAGAGCATCATCAAGGTTTATCTGGTTTCGGGCATGCTCAACGACTTTTATTCGCGACTGGCGGTTGGTCTAGATGTGACCACTCGCAATGAAGTGACCAAGGCGCTCGCCGACAAATCATTTGAAAAGTTTGCGGTCGCAGTGCTTCAAGAATCGATGGAGACTGACCCTCAGCTTGCATCGAGAATGGCCCTCTATGGCCGCCGCCTGATGGGTGATGTGCTGCTTGAATTGCGAGCCACGTTCGACAATCGCAAGCTGGCCGGAGTGCCAAAGAGCAAGATTTTGACCGCCGAAGAAGAGCGCGAAGTCAATCTCGCCGCCTATGCAAAAATCGAGCCGCTTATCACCGAACTAAACGGTGCCCACTCACTGAGAATGGATGTTCTGGGCCTTACGGCTTAGGCGTTTTCGCGACGCGCCATCATCCAGCGAGGGCCGAACCAAGCGGCTGCTGGCATCAGCAACATCACAATTATCCAGAACCAGGCGTTTGCATAAGGCAAACCAACCCAGGTCAAAATTAGCGAGAGCAGCATTCCGAGCAGGAACGAAAAGGCCCCCGGAACAAGCTCACCGAGGTGCTCGCTCTCGATGCCGATGTATGGAGCGACTAGGCCCAAAATTGCGGCATAAACAAGGATGACTGCGGTGACCGCTAGAAATGTAAGGTCCATTAGGCGATGAATCCAACCCGGCGCTGTTCTTCGGCGCCAATTTCGACGTAGGCCAGTGCGTCGGTCGGAACCACGAACAAACGACCTTTAGAGTCGCTCAGCTTCAAAACCTTGGCCCCGGCCTCAAGCGCAGCAGCAACTGCTGCTTCAACCTGATGTGCGGTCTGGTTTGAATCGAACGAGATTTCTCTGGCCGAGTTGCGAATGCCGATTTTGACGTCCATCTGTGCCTTTCTTTTCTTTCACTAGATTACGACAGCGAAAGTCGCGGTCAGGCCAAGTGCTTAAACTTGTCTTTGATTTTCAGGTCAAACAACGGAGCCCCTCTTGTCATCTAAATCAATCAAACTAGCGCCATTAGTCGAGCCGGCTGGCGAGCTAAGCCAGAACGAAATCGAGCGCTATTCGCGCCACCTGATTATTCCTGAAGTTGGCCTAATCGGGCAGCGACGAATCAAGAATGCAAAGGTGCTGGTCATCGGTGCGGGTGGTTTGGGCTCGCCGACCCTGCTTTATTTGGCTGCTGCGGGCGTGGGCACTCTGGGCATCGTCGATTTTGACACCGTTGACGAATCTAATCTTCAGCGACAGGTGATTCACTCGCAGGCTGATCTAGGTCGCCCGAAGGCAGTTTCAGCTAAAGAGTCAGTTCTTGGCATAAACCCAAATGTGAATGTTGTGCTTCACGAGGTTCGCCTCGACAACGACAATGTGCTTGAAATCTTCAAAGACTATGACTTGATTCTTGATGGCACCGACAACTTTGCAACTCGCTATCTGGTCAACGACGCGGCGGCAATTCTCGGCAAGCCATACGTCTCTGGTTCGATATACCGATTCGACGGCCAAGTTTCAGTTTTCTGGCAGGGTCACGGCCCGACTTATCGCGACCTTTATCCTGAGGCCCCGCCAGCGGCAATGGCACCATCGTGTTCTGAGGGCGGCGTGTTTGGTGTGCTGTGCGCGGCGGTTGGATCGATCATGGCCACTGAGGCAATCAAGCTGATCACTGGCATTGGCGACGTTCTTTTGGGTCGCCTGCTGATGTTTGATGCACTCGAAATGAAGTGGCGTGAATTGCCGATTCGCAAAGACCCAGAAATTGGCCCAATCACTGAACTCATCGACTATGACTATTTCTGCGGACTAAAGGGCGGCGACAACGAAGAGCTGGTCAAAGACTCAACCATTGATGTTCACCAGCTAGCCGATCGATTGGCTGCTCGTGAGCGCGGTGAAGATGACTTCATTTTGATCGATGTGCGTGAGCCAAACGAATTCGAAATTAACCGCATTCCTGGATCGGTTTTGATTCCGAAGGGTGAGTTCTTAACCGGTGAGGCATTTGCCAAGCTGCCAAGCGACAAGCAAATTGTTATTCACTGCAAGTCAGGCAAACGCTCAGCAGATGCACTCGCCGTGGTCAAGCGCATCGGATTCTCAGATGCGGTTCACGTTGGCGGCGGCGTTGTTGACTGGGTCGAAAAAATCGAACCAGAGCAATCTCGCTACTAATCGAGAGAATGCCAAGGCGCTAACCGATGTCGGTGGCTTGGTTTAGTTTGATTTCATGACCAAGCCGCACTTTCGACTGCACCAAGCCAAAAGTGCGCTCGCTGAAGTCACGCTGTCGCCGTCTCAGTTAGCAGTCGCAAACCTGCCCGTCGATGCTGCCGGCTTGGTTTATGGGGCTCCCGGTTCGGGCAAAACCCTTGCCATTCAGGCCAGAGTCTCTGAGCTTGTGAAGGCTGGCGTTAGGCCTGATCAAATTTTGACTTTCTCGGCAACCCGCGAAAGCGCTAACGCGTTGCGCGATTTGCTGGCTCTCGATCTTCAAACTGCCACTTCGGGCCCGCTGGCTCGCACAGTCACCAGTTTTGCTTTTGAGCTCTTGGCGCGTGCGGCCATGGCCGCTGGGCAGTCGGCACCAGAGCTAATCAGCGGCGCCGAACAAGATCAAATAGTGGCCCAAATTTTAGAATCCACTGATCTCGAATCAGTCTGGCCAACCCACATTGACAAAAAGACGATATCGCTCAAGGGCTTCAGGGCTGAGTTGCGCGACCTTATTGCCGTTGCGGTTGAGCATCAGCTGTCGCCAGCTCAGCTTGACCAGCTGGCCCAAAAACATGGTCGCGTTGAGTGGCACGCAGCATCGGTGATTTTGAGTGCCTATCTGAGCCGACTCGCTTCAGCTGAATTTGACGGTCGCTTCGACGCATCGAGTCTTTTGGTCAGGGCAGCAAAGTTGATTAGAGATCAAGGGCTGGTCGCCCCGATTGCATCAATTTTGGTTGACGATGCACAAGAGCTAACCCCGGCCGCGAGTCGTTTTTTGCAACAGTTAGTTTCTGCCAGCGGCGCAGGTTTGATTTTGGTCGGCGACCCAGATTCGGTCACGCTCTCGTTTAGAGCAGCCGACCCAACCGGCATGCGGCAATTGGCCGAGTCGGTCGCCGAGGCTAAAAACTCGAAAATAGAACAGATTGACCTGTTGCCAACCCACGCCGTGCGAGCGCCACGCATTGGTCAGGTTTTAGCGAGGGTCTCGCAACACATTGCGGTTGCAAAAGCTGGCCGACAGCGCAAAGGCGTTAACCCAAGCGGCCAGGCCTTAGAGGCCACAGCCGACCTAAATGCGGTTGAATCAAAGGTTTTTGCGCAAAGCCAAGACGAAATATCATGGCTAGCCCGACGCCTTCGCGAGCTGCACCTTCAAGAGGGCATTGCCTATCGCGACATTGCGGTCGTGGTTCGCTCGCGCGAAAGCGTGGCGCAGTGGTCGGCTGACTTGGCGCACCACGGCGTTGCCGTTTCAAGCGCAGGCAGTGCGTCAGCACTCAAAGACCAATTTGCCTCAAGAGCGCTGCTTGATTTGGCCTCATTCGCGCTGCGGCAGGGTCGCGATAATTGGCCTGGTGTCAACAACGTCGCCGAGGCTATCGAATTATTGAGCTCGCCTTTCTGCGGTTTAGACGCCCTGGGGTTGAGGCGACTAAGGCGCACTCTGCGACGTGAAGAGTTGAGTGCCGACGGCCAACGAAACAGCGATGAACTCTTAGTTGCACTGTTTTCTGCAGTTGGCTCAGCGGTCTCACTTGAGACTTTTGAGGGCAAGCGGGCAACTGCATTCTTGAAATCAATTCACCAAGCCGCAAGCCTTTTTGCCGATGAATCTAAGTCAAAGGCATCGATCGAAGATCTGCTTTGGGCACTCTGGAGCAACTCAGGGTTGGCCGAACGATGGCGAGAACTATCACGTGGCAGCTCAGACGTTAGCTTGCAAGCAAACCGAAACTTAGACTCCATAGTCGCGCTTTTTGCTGCCGCAAATCGTTTTGCCGAGCGATATCCAGATGGCGACCCAGCGGTGTTTCTTGAGCAGCAGCTGTCTCTCGACCTGGTCGAAGACACACTCGCTAGCCGTTCGAATCTAATTGATTCGATAACCGTGACCACTCCAGCCGGGCTGATCGGTCGCCGATATTCGGTTGTTGCATTGCCCACCCTTATCGAAGCCGCATGGCCAAACTTGAAGGCTAGGTCTTCGTTGCTGGGCGCAAAACCGCTCGACGAGCTTTTGAGCGGGCGCGTCGATGAGCTCAAATCTGCGAGTCGATCCGAGCTTCCAGATGAAATGCGAATGCTTCATAAAGCTGTCGGCGCAGCATCGCAAAAGCTATTGATTTCATCGGTTCAACTTGAAGATAAGCAAATTTCTCAATTCGTGACCCTAATGCTGGGCCAGGCTCCTGATGTGAGTCGAGAGAGTCAAACTAGGTTTAGCCTCAGGTCAATAACTGCAGAGCAACGCAAACGCTTGGCGGCCGCGGTTCGGGCTGGCAATCTCAAAGAAGCCGAGCGCGCGGGCATAAATCTTGTGCGCCTTAGCATTGCCGGTGCGCCCGGTGCTCACCCCGACAACTGGTATGGCCTCGCAGAAATCAGCACCACGGCACCGTTGGTGGATCTAGACTCCGGTGAGTCGGTCTCAATCAGCCCATCGAGGCTCGATAGCTTCATGAAATGCCCACTGCACTGGTTCTTAGACTCCCACGGAGCGAGCGAGGGCACGTTTTCGGCCAACCTAGGAACCCTGCTGCACAGCGCACTCGAAAAGTTGGCCATCGAGCATCCTGCGGTTGAGGCACCAGGCAGTGAGGGGCCAGAGCGTGACGGTGCAAAAGTTGAGTCACTGCTGTGGCAAGGGGTTGAGTCTCAGTGGCACACACTGAGTTTCGAGGCCGACTGGCTTGAGAAAGCTGCTCTGCGAAAAGCCAAGCTAATGATCTCGAACATCGTCGATTATCTTCATCAGTTCAATGGCGCGGGCGGCCGAGTAATTGGCCGCGAAGTTGCATTTGAGTTTGCTAAAGGCAAAGCAAACATAAAAGGGAAAATTGACCGCATCGAACTCATGCCCGATGGCCGTGTGTTGATGATTGACCTAAAGACCGGTCAAAAACAATTCACCGCCCAAGAGGCAATGCATCACAGTCAACTGGGCCTTTATCAATTGGCTTTCGAATCAGGTGCCCTAGATTCGCAAATTAGCGATGCCTTAGCTGGCTTGGTTAGCGACGGCAACACGGCAATTTCAGACCTAGCCAAAGCAGGCCGATCGGCTTTGCATTCAGGCGGCGCCAAGCTGGTTTTAGTTGGCCGCGACAAACTCACTCAACGCGAGCAGCCGCCAATCGGACAGGCGTCGCTGAGAGCCGAATTCTTAGACCAAATTGAGCTTGCAACTGCCGGAATGGCAGAACAGGTGCTGATTGCACAAATCGACAGCCACTGCAACAACGACAATGAATTCGGCAGTTGCAAAATTCACCTGGTTAGGGCGGTCTCTTATGTCGAATAACCAAAATGGCGCCAGGTGGAGCGCACAGCAGGTTTATCAGGTGGTCAAACCTTTTAGCCTTACCGAAGAGCAAGCCAGGGCAGTTGAGCTAGCCAGCACAATTAGCCCAAGTTTGGTGGTTGCGGGTGCTGGCGCGGGCAAAACCGAACTCATGTCAGTGCGAGTGCTCTGGCTGGTTGCCAATGAGTTCGCGCGACCAGAGCAAATTCTTGGCCTCACCTTTACTCGCAAAGCCGCCAGTGAGCTATCAAAGCGAATTTTCGAAAGCCTACTCAAGTTGCGTGACAGTGAGCTTTGGCCCACAGAACTCGAATACGACTTCGTAGCGCCAACGATATCGACCTACAACGCATATGCGAACGGCTTGTTTCGCGATTTTGCGCTAGCAATCGGGCACGAACCTGAAGCCGCATTGCTAACCGAAGGTGCAGCCTTTGCTCTGGCGCGCGAGGTTTTGCTGACTCACGGTGGCGACATCGATGAGCGACTCGGTGAATTAGACAAAACCCCCGACGCCATGGTCGAGCTGATTTTGAGCATGGCTCAGTCGATGAGCGACAATCTCGCCACAGCTAACCAAGTTGATTCAGAGGTTAGGCATGTGCTCGAAAAGATGGACGAGCTGCCCAAAAAAGCTGGCTCGAGTGACTTTTCACGATTTGCCTATATCGATGAAATCGCAGCAAAGCTGGGCGTGAATCAAACGCTTGCCAAACTGGCCGAGGCGTTTAATAACGAGAAGCGGCGACTCGGATTCGTCGATTATGCAGATCAGGTTGCACTAGCTGAGCTTGCTGTTCGACAGGTTCCGCAGGTGCGCGAGCGCGAGCGGGCTAGTTTCACACAAGTGCTGCTTGACGAATATCAAGACACATCATTTTTGCAAGCTAGATTGCTGCGCGGACTGTTTGCCGACAGCGCCGTATGTGCCGTGGGAGACCCTAATCAATCAATTTATGGCTGGCGCGGGGCCAGCTCTTCAAACCTCGAAGACTTCGCGACCGATTTTTGCTCAGAACCCGCTTTGGTTGAGCAGTTTTCGTTGAGCACAAGCTGGAGAAACCCCTCAGCAGTTCTTGAACTGGCTAATCACCTTTCTGCGCCTTTAGCTCAGCCGGCATCGTTCGGCAAATCTGCAAGCGACCTAAAGGTAATCAAGCTTGCACCGCGAGCAGAGGCTCCAGTGGGCCAAATTGAAACCTCATTTCATGCCGATTCACAAGAAGAAGCCGTTGCACTTGCCGAGTGGTTTAAATCGAAGTCAACCACCGAAAGCACCTCGGCACTTCTTCTCAGAAGTCGCACAAACATGGCGCTATTCGCTCAGGTCTTTCAAGATGCCGGTCTAGAGGTTGAGGTTGTCGGCCTAGGCGGCTTGCTTGAGATTCCTGAAATCGTCGATTTAGTTTGCGCACTCAAAGTCATCAATTCACCCCAATCTGGCTCTGCGCTTATTCGACTTTTATCAGGCCCACGCTGGCGGGTCGGCACCAAAGACCTTGCCCAACTTGCAGATTTCGCTCGCTATCGGGCAAGGTCATTCGATGCTGAATTAGAGAACAAAATTCGCTCCAGTTTGGCGGTCGAAGACTCATCTTCGATTGTTGACGCCCTCGATAGTTTGGTCGATCAACCAAAGCTCGACCGATTCGAATTCAGTCAAATTGGCCTCGATCGATTGAGAAACGCCGGTGCACTTTTTAGGCAAATGAGACGCCAGGTTGGCTTGGGGTTAGTTGAGTTTGTCAGATCTGTCGAGCAAGAGCTGTGGCTCGATGTTGAGGTAATGGCTAACCCAAAACTCAAGCATCCGATGTCTAACCTCAATGCTTTCGCCAACATCGTTTCAAACTATGCTGCTAGCAATCATCGACCGACACTTAGCTCGTTTTTAGCCTGGCTTGATTTTGCCGACCAGCGTGAAAGATTCGAGATTCCGGCGGTATCACCCGAAAAGGGCGTGGTTCAGATTCTGACCATCCATGCGGCTAAGGGCCTCGAGTGGCACAACGTGGCAATTGCCAATCTGAGTGAAGGCGATTTTCCGTCAGACCGAGGGGCCTCAACCGGATGGGCTAACGCCGGAGTGCTGCCCTATCCGCTTCGCGGAGACCGAGCGAGTCTGCCGGAGTGGAACTACCATTCGGCACAAACTCAGCCTGAGTTTCGAGACTCACTCGAGCAGTTCAAAGCCCTTGCGCGTGAGCACAAACAGCGCGAAGAGCTGCGCCTAATGTATGTCGCGGTCACCAGGCCTCAGCAGAATCTAAAGCTGAGTGGATCGTTTTGGAAACCGGGCATAAAAAAACCGAAGCAAATCTCGAGTTTCTTTCATACTGCGCTCGAATTTCTTGGGCAAAAAGTCGAGATTGAACCCGGAGAATCAAACCCACTTGAGCTTCAAGCAGAAACCGCAAAGTGGCCACTTGAGCCAATTGGCCCAAAATATCGATCTCTGTTAGAACAATCGCGACAGATTTTTGAATCAGTTGACACACAGTTTGCCGATGGAGTTCAGCCGAAATTGACTGCGGCCGACTCAGTTTCTGAGCAAATCGATCTGTTGCTCAAAGAGCAGGCAGATAGCGTTGAACGACTCAGCGAGGTCGAATTGCCGGTGCGAATCGCAGCATCGAGATTCAAAGATTTCATAAACGACCTAGACCAGCTAGCCGATCGCTTGCTCAGGCCAATGCCGCTTCAGCCATTCAGCCAAACTCGAACCGGCACGCTGTTTCACAGTTGGCTAGAGCAAAACTACGCGCTTGAGGTGGAGTCGAGCGAGAGCCCCAGAAGTTTCAGTGAATTTAGTGAATCAACCATTGATGAATTGATGCAGAATTTCAATAAGTCACGATGGGCGGGCCTAACTCCAATTGCGGTCGAGCAAGAAATTCAGCTAACTCACGGGGCGCACACATTTATTTGCAAACTTGATGCTGTTTTCGAAACCGAAAACGGAGTTGAAATTGTTGACTGGAAAACTGGAAAGCCCCCAGTTGATCAGCGCGATGAAGACCTAAAAGCCCTTCAATTGGCGCTCTATCGCGCAGCTTATGCAGACTTTAGCGGCCGGGCAATTGATGAAATCTCGGCGAGCTTCTATTTTGTCGCCGAAAATGAAGAGCTCAAGCCAGCAACTCTGTTAGCGCCAAAAGAGCTCTTTGAACTCTGGCAGCAAACCATAAGTTCATTTGCTGATAAAAACTAGAAAAGCTCGTTCTCTGATTTTTCAGGAAGCTCGATTACACGAGTTTTGGTGTTGTCAGCATCAGCAACAGTCTCGATCGCGGCGGTGTCAGCATCAGCGTCCGCTGCTGACACGGGATCGATTTCATCGACCAATTCAACGGTCTCTTCAACTTCAATAATCTCGATGGCTTGGGTTTTAGCCATCGCCACATCGTTGAATTGCTCTTTTTGAGCTGTCTCATCTGGAGCAGCGTCGAATTCTGCACTGTTTGGCTCGCCCTCGAGAATTCGCTCGACCGCTGCCGGAATGAAAGCTTCTTCTTCGATCATGCTGTTCAATGCCATCGCGGCAGCCGTTGATGAAACAAGCGGGCGAGCGATGCCTTCGGCAACTTCAGCGGCCAGTTGCTCAAGCATTTGAGACGCATCTTCGATAATTTCGCCGTCGGCCTTGGTAACGCCATGCAGCATCCAGCGAGCCATTTCTAGTTCGCTATAGAGGGTTGCGCGTTGGCGAATAGTTTGGTCGCTGAGTCGTCGCTCGATTGAATAAGCCAACATCACCGCGTCATTGAGCTCAATTGCGTTGGCCCCAAAAATCCAGGCAAAATCTTCGGCCGGGTCGCTAATTTTTAGGCCGCTCCAAGCCAAAACGCCGCTGACCTCTGAGTCTTGCTCGAGCACGGTCTCGCCGCTAAGCGCGCCATGAACCACAGTTGGCAGGTAGCGAAACAAGTCTGCGTCTTCAAGTGCGTCTTGCCAGCGCTGAAGCAGCACGGTCGGAATTTTGCCAGTCGCAGCCGCGCGGTCTAGTTCGGCGATGCGGGCTCGCACTAAGCCTGCGGCGTCAAATGACGGCAGGTGCGCATCTTCAACAACCGAAGTTGGAATGTTGTGAATGGCCGCAATAGCCTTGCCAATCGATTCGGCCAAGTGGCCCTCCGGCGCAATTCTGGTGACGTCAATTTGGCTGCCATACAAAAATTCAAAAACAAAAACTCGAGCGCCTTTTGCGTCACGCGTTTCGCCCACTAGCCGGGTTAGTTCGAACGGCAGCGATTGGCGAACTGACTCAAGTGCCTTCAGAGCCTGCAGCTCGACCTCTTGTTCGGTGCCGGCCGCTGCTGAATTTGGAATTTTAACGGCAAAGTGCGCGCCGTCGACGGTGGTGAGAATGGCTGAATCAAATGCCCCGGCAACAGCGTTGCTGAGCTTCTTTGCATCGTTGAAATTGAGTTCAGGAACCGCGTCTTTTGCTAGCGCAGCTAAAATCAGAGGAGATTTGGCCATGCTTCAAAGGTTAGACAAAAACAGCCTTTGAGCTCGGCATCGCCACGCAAAAATGGCAACTCAAACGAATATTTGCAACCCAGCAGGCGTTCACATAGCGATTAGAAATCAGGTTTCACATGGCTGAGCTTTTGAATTTGCCACTTGCTCGCAGCAGCATCGATCGCGACTATCTGACTCGCAATCGCGACAATCTTTTCGACCAGCTGTCACTTGACCCAAACGCTCGAGTTTTGGCCATGAACGATGGCAAGGTTTTGCTGCGTGAAACCGATGCCGGGCCGCTGCCTGAACTCCGGTTGTTGACTCCGGGTGAGATTCCAAATGCGCAGCTGCGGGTTTATCTCGGCAAGACAACTGAACTTGGCGATGTTTTGCCTGCAGGCACAATGGTTTTTCTTGCCGACCTCAGCGATGCCGTTGCCGCCGAGGTCGAGCCCGATGCCAATCGCTGGCATCACCTTCGCAAAACTGGCTCGGGGCTTAGCGCTCAAGATGCCGGTTTATTCACCTTGGCATTAGCGATTGCGAACTGGCACAAAGCGCACAACTTCTGTTCTCGCTGCGGCAGCGAAACCATAGTTGAAAAATCTGGATGGGTGCGCCGATGTCTGCGAGATGGCCAAGAGCTTTTTCCTCGCACTGACCCGGCAATTATCGCCAGCGTGATTGATTCAAACGATCGAATTCTGCTTGGCTCACAGGGCGCATGGGAGCAAAATCGCTGGTCAATTTTGGCCGGATTTGTGGAGCCGGGGGAGTCGCTAGCCGCTGCCGTGGTGCGTGAGATTTTTGAAGAAGCGGGAGTCCGAATCGCTGAACCTGACTACCTCGGCAGTCAATCTTGGCCTTTTCCTTATTCACTAATGGTGGGATTCACTGCCCGCGTGCATCCTGATTTTGAACACCTCGATGCAACGCCAGACGGAGACGAAATCACTAGGTTGCGTTGGTTCAGCCGCGATGAGATCAAATCTGAGGCGAACTCAATTCTTTTGCCTGATCGACTTTCAATCTCACGCGCAATCATCGAGCACTGGTATGGCGGACCGATCGAATGAACCCTGATGACCTGCTCGAAAACCTAGACCCGGAACAACGTGAGGCCGCTAGCTCACTAGTCGGCCCAGTTTGCATTTTGGCCGGAGCCGGCACCGGCAAAACTCGAACCATCACGCATCGAATTGCCTATGGAATTGCAAAGGGCTACTACGCCGCAAATCGCGTGATGGCCTTGACTTATACCAATCGAGCTGCCGGAGAGCTTCGCGCGCGCCTTCGGGCGCTGGGCATTCCAGGCGTATCGGTCAAGACATTTCACGCAGCTGCACTGTCGCAGCTTGAGTATTTTTGGCCGCAGTATGCCGGCGTGCCCGCCCCAAGCG
>CALDKR010000141.1 GCA_937898095.1 uncultured Rhodoluna sp. | reverse complement strand
ATTTGGTCTAATTTTTGCCAGACTACCAATGTGCCGGAACTAAAGTTCGCTAGTTCTTCCGAGCCAGGCAGCTGACTTGCCTCGTCATGCGAAAGCCAACGTAGGGTCCATTTTCCTGACTCTCGAAGATAGTCCAGGTCCCATTGAGCTGCGGTGAGCTCTTCAGAAATCTTGCTAACGACGGAGAGCGATCTGGCCTGCGATAGGGACGCAGTCTTTAGTCCGAGGCCAAATCGGCCAAGGTCGGACGGCTTTCGCGATGAAAGTGGGGACTTGCCCGCTAACTTCATGGCGGTGCGCAAATCGTCTTCACTCATGCCATTGCCATCATCTACGAGGTAGACGCTTGGCACTGGCTCAAGCTCCCAGCTTAGACGCACGCTTTTGGCTTCCGCCGCCACCGAATTGTCCACTAGATCCGCAACGGCAGTCTTTAGTGAATATCCGATGGCTCGCATTGATTCCATAAGTTCCGCGTCTGGCGGTAGTACTTCTTCGTGCACGAGCCCTCCCCCTATGTGCGCAATTCTAGCTGGCAATAGTTGAGCACAACTGACACTCGAACTCAGGGTTGTTCGGGCCAACAATGCACCCGCCTAGGATGTGGTGCGGTGGCGATGGTTCTGACGGGAGTCCGTAGATGACGCGGCTCATGGTTTGGTGGCAACGAGGGCAACGTGGGAATCGGTCAAAGCCCCAAGAGTCTTCGAGCAGCTGGCGCTGCTCGGTGTAGGCGCAGTGTTCGCAAGACTCATTGCTTTCCGGGAGGCCTTCGGCGCGAAGGTCATCCAGGAGCTGCTCCAGGGTGCCCTCAATCCACGAATCATTTGACTCGTAAGGGATCAAGCGTGCGTCGAATTCGAGACGCTGGTTGAACGCATCCGCACCAGGTCTGCCGGTGCAGTAGAGCCAGTAGCTAGTCGTGCTGACCTTGAATCCCAACTGGCGCAAAAGCCATTGGTAGAAGTCCAGCTGGCGACGGTAACTGTCGTAGAAACCGCCTTCAGGAACCACGGTCATCGTCTCGGCCTTGGCAGTAGCCTTGTAATCGACTACCACGAGCTCGCCCGCTGAGTTCACCCAGATGTCGTCGACCGCCCCGGTCAAAAGGAAGTTTGTTTCGGGGTGCAAGACCTGAATTCCCTTGAAGTTGTTTCTCCATTCGTCAATGGCTGGGTGCATGAACGGAACGAAATCCAGGCCTGCCGCAGCCACTATCGGGTGAACGGTTTGCGCTTCGCGGTGCTGGTCGAACTCCTTCTTAAGAAGACCATCAACAGCCGAGTTCAGGGTGAACGGCGGAGAGCTCGGTTTCTTCAAACCGTGGCGAACGTTCAGAACGAAGCAGCGTGCGCAACGCACATACTCTTCGACCTTGTTTCGTGAAAGCTTGAATGGCTCAGTTTCCTCAATGGAAAACAACTTCGCTTTTGCCATTTGTTACCCCCTTCTCTGAAGTTTATTGAATCTACAAAGGGGGTCCGACATTTATTGTGGGACGAGCTCTAGAGCAATCGGCGAGCGCTAGCCGCGTCCGCCTCGCTCAACCAAAGCAGAACTACTCGATCGAAGGCGCTCGGGTTGTCAGAGACAAATTCTTTGATGGCAGCGACAGCGACCTCAGTCGCCAGCTCGCGCGGATAGCCATAGATGCCCGTGCTAATCGACGGAAAAGCGATCGAGCGAGCTCCAACCCGAGCTGCTGCCTCGAGCGATTTTCGATAGCAAGCGGCTAGCTGAGCTGGTTCACCCTGCTGCCCGCCCTGCCAGACCGGGCCAACCGTGTGCACGACAAACTTTGCCGGCAGGTCGAAACCAGGGGTCACTCGCGCCTCACCCGTCGGGCACGGGGCCAGCGGCAGACACGCCTCGAGCAACTGCGGCCCGGCAGCCGCATGGATCGCTCCATCAACGCCTGACCCGCCCGAGAGCGAGGTCTTCGCAGCATTGACTACCGCATCGACCTCGATTTGGGTGATGTCGCCAACCAGTGACTCAATCAGAGTCACTGCTGACCGCCGAACAAGTTCTGCCCCTGAGGGTCAAAACTGCTGAACGACGATGAGGTTGGTTGTGACTGCGCCTCTGGCTCGAGGTTCAACGAATTGATCGCCTTGTGCATGCGAGCGACCGCGGCAAAATCCTCAAGCTTCTCAT
>CALDKR010000140.1 GCA_937898095.1 uncultured Rhodoluna sp. | reverse complement strand
GATTGCCGCCGAATTTTTGCCTAAGGGAGTCTTCAACGTGGTCGCCGGAAACCGCGACACCGGCCGCGCCATGATTGAAAACTCGATTCCGCAGATGGTGTCTATCACCGGATCGGTGCGCGCCGGAATGGAGGTCGCAAAGTCTGCGGCCAGTGACCTTAAGCGAGTCCACCTTGAGCTTGGTGGCAAAGCACCGGTAATTGTTTGTGCCGATGCTGATTTGCAAAAAGCTGCCGCCCAAATCGCCATCGCAGGCTATTTCAATGCCGGGCAAGACTGCACCGCGGCGACTCGAATTTTGGTGCACGAATCAGTTCACGATGATTTCGTTGCCCTTCTTAAGGCCGAGGTTGCTGCCAATTCAAAAACTGGCGACCCGTCACGTGACGACATTTTGTTCGGCCCCGTCAACAATGCAAACCAACTCGAGCGTGTGCACGGCTTTATTGACCGCCTGCCTGACCATGCCAATGTTGAATTGGGCGGCTCGATTATTGCTGGCAGTGGATATTTTCACGAGGCCACGATTCTCACCGGATTGCAGCAAAAAGACGAGCACATCCAAAGCGAAATTTTTGGCCCGGTTGTGACAGTTCAAAAATTCAGCAACGACGAAGAAGCGCTTCGTTGGGCTAACGACGTTCAATACGGCCTAGCATCTTCGGTCTGGACGCAAAATCACACCCGCGCTCTTCGATTCTCAAAGGCCTTGAACTTCGGATGCGTCTGGATCAACACCCACATCCCACTAGCCGCCGAAATGCCACATGGCGGTTTCCGTCACTCCGGTTATGGCAAAGATCTTTCGCAGTATGGTTTCGAGGACTACACCCGAATCAAGCACGTCATGTCTTACATCGGCGAATAAGTGAGCGATTGAGCTTGCTCAAAATCGCGAGCGGTGAGCCGATGCAGAGTTTTACGACCACATCGGCGAATAAGTGAGAGATTGAGCTAGTTGTCCACAGTTTCAGTCGCTGCTTGAGTGGTTGCGATGAATCATCTGCATGCTCATGACATGCAGTTGATTTGGGTTCTTCCATCACTTATTTTTGGCGCATACATGGGCATCAGCAGCGGCTCGTGGCTTCTGCTCGCCATGGCGGCTATGTCATCTGCTGTCGCTTTATGGTCAGTTCAGGTGCGGCGCTTGCAGCAGATTGATTTTGAACAGCCAATCGAATTTTTTGAGAATCGATTTTGGGTTGGTTCGAAGCGGCTTCCTAAATGTCGTTTTTTATGGCGTCGCGAATGGAATCACAGTTTTTATCGCTATTTCGAGTCAATTGCTCAAGCTCAAAAGCACTCAACTCCCTTTGCTGATCGACCAGAATTTTCCGACCCCGGCCCACTTTCGTGCCTATTGGGCTATTCGGGCGGACAATCTCTCACAACTTCTTTTATCGCTGATGGTCCTCATTTGCTCATAGTTGGCCCAACCGGCTCCGGCAAAAGCGTTTTGCTGAAACAAGTTCTTGGCTCTCTGGCATCGGGGTCAACATACAGCGAGGCAAGATTTGCCTTTTTCGATTACAAAGGCGCAGCCACTTTTGGCCAATTAGTTGGCGACCGCATCGAATTCAACGTCTCTGATTTGCAACCTGCAGCTTCGGTTGCCGCTTTAGAAGCGATAATGTGTGAAATTTTAAACCGAGAAAGAATTCTTCACGAAAGCCAAATAGACAATTTCTTGAATCTGCCCAGGGTCGCCAGGTCGTTGCCGGCTCTTTTTGTTTTTGTTGATGAGCTCGGTGCCCTTTTGCGTGCATCAAAAAACGCCCAAATGACCCTTGAGTCAATAGTCAGCAGGGGGCGTAGCCTAGGCGTTTTTCTTATTGCCGCTAACCAAGCAGTATCTGGCATTCCGCGAGTAATGCAATTGAATATGCGACAGCGGGTTGCCCTTGCCGGAACCGATGCTGTTGATTTGAATCAACTGGGAATCTCTGCTCGCTCAGCCCACGCATCGCTTGTCGAGACCGCAGCACTCTCAGGGGTTTGGGTCGGAGCATCGAGTCTGTGTCGAAGTTTTATATTTCGACCAGATTTCAATTTAGAAAAAACATTTATCAATCGCCACTTTTCGGTCTGAATGAGATTTCTTTTGTGGCAGTATTTTCTTGATGCGCACCGGTGCGTCTTCGGTTGGGTTAATTGGGCACTTGAGCCCCTCAATTAAGGAGTCACGGCAATGAATAAGCCAGTTCCAGAAGAATCAATGTCACAGCAATTGCTTGAGATGGCAAAGCGCCACCAAATGACCCGACGCGCAGCCCTGACCGGCGCAGGCGCCACCGCGGCCGCCCTTACTCTAGCTGCCTGCGCACCTGCAGGCCAGACCTCCTCGGGGCTTACTCCTGCGACCGATGTTTCTGATTCAGAAAAGGTAGTCGTCTGGGACAACTGGATTGGCTACATTGACGAAGGTCAAGCAACCATAAAGTCATTCACAGAAGCAACTGGCATCGCCGTTACTTATAACGACGATGTTCCAGGAAACTCTGACTACTACAACGCGGCACAGAAAGAATTTGCTGCTGGCAAAGACATTGGTGCAGACACCGTTTGCTTGACTGACTGGATGGATTCACAGCTAATTGATGCGGGCTACCTGCAGAAGTTGAACCTCGAAAACATTCCAAACCACATGAACATGGCTGCCACTCACCTCAATTTGTCATTCGACCCAAAGCGCGAATACACCGTGCCATACATGTCGTTCATGACCGTAATTGCCTACAACAAAAAGCTTTACAAAGAACTGACGGGCAAAGATGCTCCGTCTAGCGTTGCCGACCTGTGGGACCCAGCGCTAAAGGGCCAGGTTGTGGTTTTGAGTGAATTCCGTGAAACCGTTGGCCTGATGCTTATCTCAAAGGGCATCGACATTTCCAAGGTCACCGAAGAGCAGTATTTAGCAGCTGTTGATGAGCTTGCGGGTTATGTGGCAAGCGGCCAGATTTATACCAAAGACCAGGATTACATCACTGCGTTTGATCAGAAAAATGCGGTTGCCGGTTTGGTATGGTCGGGCGACCTAGAGTGGGGTGACGAATACGGATACGTAATCGATCCAGCTGGTGCCACCATCAACACTGACTCATTCATTGTTCCAATGGGCTCTGCACACAAGACCAACGTTGAAAAACTAATCAACCACTACTACGACAAGCAGACTGCAGCCGAGTTGATTCTTGGTGGCGTAGTTTATGTTTCGCCAGTTGATGGCATTCAAGAGATCGTCGCTGAGAAAGACCCTGAGCTTGCCAACAACGAACTCATTTTTCCTTCGGCAGAATTGCAGTCGAAACTTCAGCACTTTAGAAGCCTCAGCTTCGAGGAGCACACCGCTTACAGCGATGCGTTCAACAAGGCTGTAGGTCTGTAGGTCGCCCGCTTTGAACAAAAACGGAGCAGACCTCGACCTCGTTGGCATTAAGAAAGAATTCCCTGGCTTCACTGCAGTTCACGATTTAGATCTGCATATTCCTGCTGGGCAATTCTTCGCCCTACTTGGCCCTTCGGGTTGCGGAAAAACGACAACTCTGCGCTTAGTTGCAGGACTTGACGAGCCTACCGAGGGCAAGATTCTGCTCGGCGGCAAGGACATCACTCACACCAAACCGCACGAGCGCCCGATCAACACTGTTTTTCAGAGCTACGCCTTGTTTCCGCACATGAGCATTCTTGAAAACGTTGCTTTTGGTTTGCGCCAGCGAAAAATTGCCGACCCTGTGAACAAAGCCACTGACGCGTTGAAAATGGTTCAGTTGGAGCACCTAGCTAGCCGCAAGCCGGCGCAACTCTCGGGAGGTCAGCAGCAACGTGTTGCTCTGGCTCGCGCCCTTGTCAATCGCCCATCATTGCTTCTGCTTGACGAACCACTTGGTGCGCTAGACCTCAAACTTCGCCGCGAAATGCAGATCGAACTAAAGGCAATTCAGGTCGAAGTTGGTCTCACCTTCTTGCACGTAACTCATGACCAAGAAGAAGCCATGGACATGGCCGACACCGTTGCGGTTATGAACAAGGGCGACATTGAGCAGATGGGTGCCCCTGAAGCTCTGTATGACAGGCCAAAAACAGCATTTGTTGCCAAGTTCTTGGGCCAGTCAAATCTTTTCGTCGGCGACGTAGTTTCAGAAAACGCCAGTTCAGTGAGCATCGATGTCGCTGGCAACAAACTCACCGTGCCAAAGGCGCGAGCCGAGAAGACCACCGGTCGAATCGCAATTGGCGTTCGCCCTGAAAAGGCTTTCTTTCACGAAGAAGAACCAAATCTTGGGTCAGAGCACAACCTGATTGGTCCGGGCGAGATTATTGACATTCGATTCACTGGAGTTAGCAACCAGTACCAAATCGAAATTCCAAACCTCGGTGAAGTCACAGTTTTTGCGCAAAACATTGGTAAAAGCCCGGTCACCGAAGTTGGCGCCAAAGTTTGGGTTAGCTGGAAAGTCGACCACAGCTTCGGTCTAAGCGACCTTCCAGAGGCATAAAGTGGCAATCGCTTCGATTACTCGCGCAAATAAGAACACTAAAAACCAGGTCACTTATTCTCGAGTTGGCCTAATTTTGGTTTCGCCTGCGCTGGCCTACCTAGGCTTGTTTTTCATCACCCCTTTCGTTCTGTTGATAATGACCTCACTGGGCCAGCAGAGCACAAGTGGCCTCAACCAGACCTTTAGCTTTGGCCTCAACTTTTCTAACTATCTGCCTTTGGTGACAGACAATCTTGAAAATGTCTTGCGCTCATTTGGATACGCACTTATTGCGTCTTTCGGTGCGCTTCTAATCGGATACCCTTTGGCATATTTCATTGGTGTGAAAATGCGCCACCGCCCAACTCTGCAGCGCATGTTAATCACGCTGGTGATTGCGCCATTCTTCATTAGTTTCTTGCTTCGAACCCTCGCGTGGACTCAGATTTTTTCAAACAATGGTCCGCTCTTGGCCTTTCTTCAGGATGTCGGAATCATGGGCGCTGGTGATCGACTTCTGGGAACTCCATTTGCAGTGGTATTCGGCTTGATCTACAACTTCGTGCCGTTTATGACCCTGCCGCTTTATACGACCCTTGAAAAACTTGACATTCGCTACCTTGAAGCTGGTGCTGACCTATATGCCAGCCCACGTCGTGTGTTCACAAAAATTACCTTGCCGCTTTCTATGCCTGGTGTGATTTCAGGAACACTACTTACGTTTATTCCGATGGCCGGTGACTACGTAAATGCCAGCAAAAACTATCTCGGCGGTGCGCAAACCTCGATGCTCGGAAACATCATCGAAGCTGAATATAAGAATTTCAACTATCCGGTGGCATCTGCTCTTTCAGTTGGCTTGATGGCGCTGATTTTGATTCTGATCACCCTGTATGTTCGCAAAGTTGGAAGCGAGGATCTGCTTTGAAAAATCTGAACCTCGGTCGCAATGCACTAGGCGTTTACGCCGCACTCGCAATTGCCTTCTTGATGATCCCTATTGTCTATACAATCGCCTTTTCATTCAACGACTCAGGCCGCTCAAATGCCAGCTGGGTTGGATTCACTTTCGACAAGTGGCTCAATGTATGCGCCGATCAAGGGGTTTGCGACGCAGTTTCAAACTCGATTTTGGTAGGTGTTATTTCGACAGTTTTGGCGACAGCTATTGGAACAGCCGCTGCGATTGCACTGGTTCGCTATCGATTCAGGTTTCGCAGCGCAGTGAATCTTTTGGTCTTTTTGCCTCTGGCAACGCCTGAAATCATCATGGGCTCAGGTTTGGCTGCACAGTTCTTTAACTTTGGAGTTGACCGCGGTCTGCTGACCGTGATTGCAGCACACGTTTTGTTTTGCCTCAGTTTTGTGGTCGTGACCGTGAAGGCTCGAGTTCAGATTCTCGACCCCGCACTTGAAGAAGCTGGCCGCGATCTTTATGCGACACCTTCAAAAGTCTTCTTCAAAATCACATTGCCAATCTTGATGCCGGGAATCCTGGCTGCTGCTCTGCTCTCGTTTGCTCTGAGCTTCGATGACTTTATCGTCACCTATTTCAACTCAGGCCCAGTTCAGACCTTCCCGCTTTTCATCTATAGCCAAACAAAGGGTGTCCCAGCTGAGGCAAATGTGGTCAGCTCGGCAGTTTTCATGCTGGCAATCGCAATTGTCGTGACCGTGCAGGTGCGAACTTCACTGCGAAATGCCAAGCTCAAGAAACTAGCCAAATAACCCAGTTTCAAGGCTGAATTCTGCAACTCTAAGGAATTTAGCTCACATCGAAAAACCCGGCCAGCAAGACTGACCGGGTTTTTAGTTAGCGCGATTTATAGCGCGGCAATCTTTTCTTCTAGAACATTCAGAGCGTCGTTTAGCAGAGCATCGCTGATGGCTAGAGGCGGCAAGAAACGAATGACGTTATAGAACGCACCTGCATTCAAAACAAACACACCGTTAGCGTGAGCGTGGGCGACAACGGCGTCGACCGCAGCCTTGTTTGGGTTCAAAGTGCCTGGCTCAACAAACTCGATAGCCATCATTGCGCCTCGACCGCGAACATCGCCGATAACAGGATATTTGGCCTTCATAGCCTCAAGACGTGGGCGCAGAACGGCTTCGATTTCAAGTGCACGTTCGATAACGCCACCATTTTCAATCTGCTTCAGAACCGAAATTGCTGCCGCTGATGAAACTGGGTTTCCTCCGAAAGTGCCGCCGAGTCCACCTGGGTGCGAGGCATCCATAATTTCTGCACGGCCGGTGACTGCTGAGATCGGCATGCCGCCAGCAATGCCCTTGGCGATGGTCATGAGGTCAGGCTCGAAGCCTTCCTCCCAGTCGCTGGCAAACCACTTGCCGGTGCGAGCAATGCCCGACTGAACCTCGTCGGCGACCATTAGAACGCCGTTTGCTCGAGCCCACTGGCTCAAGGTGCGCAAGAACCCAGGTGCCGGAATGATGAATCCACCCTCGCCCTGAATCGGTTCGATGACCAGCGCAGCTAGATCTTCAACGCCAACGCGCTTCTCGATGTAATTGATTGATCGCTGGGCGGCTTCTTCGCCGGTCATGCCGGCTGGGTCGCGATATGGGTATGACATCGGAACGTGCTGAATGCTAGCGGCAGTTGGGCCGAAGCCGTTTCCGTATGGAGCGTTCTTGAAGTTCATCGAGAAGGTCAAGTTTGTGCGACCGTGATAGGCGTGATCGAAAACCACGATGCCGTTCTTGCGGGTTGCCTTTCGGGCAATCTTGACCGCATTTTCGACTGCCTCGGCACCAGAGTTAAACAAGACCGACTTCTTGTCAAAGTTACCTGGCATGTGACGGTTCAAAATTTCGCAGACCTCAACATAGCTTTCGTATGGAGTCGCGGTAAATAGCGTGTGGGTTAGTTGAGAAACCTGATTTTGAACGGCCTCGACGACACCTGCGTTAGTGTGGCCAATGGTCGTAACTCCGATGCCTGAACCGAGATCGATGATCTGGTTTCCGTCGGCATCAAGCAGGATGGCGCCGCTAGCTTTTTCGATGTATGCAGCAAGGGCCGCACCGGCGCCGGCTGAAACTGCAGCCTTGCGGCGTTCATGCAGAGCAATTGATTTTGGACCCGGAATTGAAGTGACAACTTTGCGCTCTTGCGCGATTGAAAACTCGCTCATGGCATTAGTCTAAGCCTCGATTTTCGGTCGAGGCGCCCCTGCGCAAAAACATTCAGCAAGTGGCAAGATTGACGCATGCGTCGCGTAATCGTTCTGGGTTCAACAGGTTCAATCGGCACTCAAGCCCTCGACGTAATCAGGGCAAATTCAGATCGTTTTGAACTTGTTGCGATCGCCGCTGGTTCGAATGCTGAACTTCTCGAAGCGCAACGTTCAGAATTTCGCCTTGAAAGACCATTTGCGGTTTTAGGTGCTGAAGCGGCAACCCGATTGGTCGAAGAAGTTGATGCCGACGTAGTAGTAAACGGCATTACCGGCTCAATCGGTTTGGCGCCAACTCTGGCAACTCTGCGAAGCTCAAAAACGCTTGCACTTGCAAACAAAGAGTCATTGATAGTGGGCGGTGCTCTGGTCACCGAACTGGCAAAACCGGGGCAAATTGTTCCTGTTGACAGTGAGCACTCGGCGCTCGCTCAATGTCTGCTCGGTGGTCAAGCTAGCGAGGTTCGCAAACTTATCTTGACCGCTTCAGGTGGGCCATTTCGCGGATATTCAAGTGAACAGCTTGCAACCGTGACACCAGAACAGGCTCTGGCTCATCCGACTTGGGTAATGGGTCGCGTGGTCACCACAAACTCGGCCACCTTGGTCAACAAGGGCCTTGAGTTGATTGAGGCACATCTGCTGTTTAACATCCCCTTCGAGCGCATTGAAGTGACCGTACACCCGCAATCGGTAGTGCATTCAATGGTTGAGTTCATAGATGGCTCGGTTTTGGCTCAGTGCTCACCGCCAAATATGAAGTTGCCAATCGCACTGGGAATGTCGTGGCCAGAGCGCGTTCCAAATGTTGCCCCTGCCTGCGACTGGACCAAAGCCGCAACTTGGAATTTCGAGCCTCTTGATGAATCGGTCTTCGGTGCGGTGCGCCTAGCTCGACAGGTTGGATCGGCAGGAAAAACTTATCCAGCGGTTTACAACGCTGCCAACGAGCAAGCTGTCGATGCATTTCACGCCGGCAAAATCGGCTTCAATCAAATTGTCGACGTGATCTCGCGTGTGGTCGACGCGCATCAGCCAGAGATCGAATTGAGCCTAGATTCCGTGTTGGCAGCCGAGCGCTGGGCGCGCGATCGTGCCGAAGCTCAGATGGCTAAGGCCTGCTAATTATTGCCAGCAAAATGTCAGTGGTCAGGTTTAGCCTTTAGCTATGAATGAAACCCTCCTCTATTTATTGGGCATCGTTCTCTTGCTTGCCGGGGTGGGGTTCTCAATTGGCTGGCACGAGTTAGGTCACCTGATCCCAGCCAAACTATTTGGTGTTCGAGTCATGCATTACATGATTGGCTTTGGGCCCACTATTTTTTCTCGAAAAATTGGCGAAACCGAATACGGCGTCAAGGCAATTCCACTTGGTGGTTACATCTCGATGATCGGAATGTTCCTTCCGGCAAAGTCGAATGCAAAAACGCCACGTGCCTGGCAAACCAGGGGAGTGTTCGGGTTCTTTAGGTCGATGATTGCCGACGCTCGACCAAACCTAGAGGCAATTGATTCCGCTGACCGCAACCGCCAATTTCATCAATTGCACCCGCTAAAACGCATTGTGATTATGTTCGGCGGGCCATTTATGAACCTCATCTTGGGCTTTATTTTGCTCGGCATTGCATTGGGTGCAATTGGCGTCAACGGGGCATCAAATCGAGTTCTTGAGGTGGTTCCATGTGTGCCTACAGCCTCAACAATTAACAGCTGCGCAGATTCGAATGCAGCTAGCCCGGCCAAAATTGCGGGCCTTGCGGCAGGCGATCGCATAGTCGCTATTGATTCGAAGCCCGTTTCAAACTGGGCCGAAGCAAAACAGTTAATCATCACGACCGGGGCTAAGCCAATTTCACTCACGGTAGTTCGCGAGGGCGCTAGCAAATCGCTAACAATCACTCCAGTTATTTTGAAGTCACCACTGACCGACAGCGAAGGCAACGTCAGGGTTCAATCTGGTGCATATCTAGGAATTCGACTCGCCAATGAAACGGTCCACTTTTCACTCGGCCAAATTGCTCAGCTGTCGGGCGAAAACGTGATTGGTGTTTTTTCAATGCTCAGTCACTTGCCAACTGATCTTTCTAACGCCGTCAGTGCAACCATCAGCGGCAAAGAGCGCTCAGCCGAGGGGCCGATCTCGATAGTCGGGCTTTCGAATCTTGCCGGCGAGGTCGCAGCTGCGCCGAATGCCGATCTATCAGCAAAAGTTGCCAACGGTTTGATGATGCTTGCCTCGCTCAACTTCGCGCTGTTTGCATTCAACATGATTCCGCTTTTGCCGCTTGATGGCGGGCACATTGCCAGCGCAATTTATGAATCCTTAAAGCGAGCAACATTCAGGGTGCTTGGCAAAAAAGATCCAGGCCCGGCCGACACAGCACTCTTGGTTCCGCTGACTTGGCTGGTGTTCATTTTGCTATTCGCAATGAGCATCGTTCTAATTGCTGCCGACCTGATCAACCCAATATCGCTTGGTGGCTAGACGAAGTTGAATGCAACTTCAATTGGAATGCTGATCTGCGATTAGCTGTTTATGCTTGATGCAACTAATTGCTAGTTGAAAAAGGACAATCTGTGGCTGCAATCAACCTAGGGCTTCCAAAAACCCCTCCACCAACCTTGGCTCCTCGTCGAAAGACACGCCAGATTATGGTTGGAAAGGTGGCAGTGGGAGGCGATGCACCCATCTCTGTGCAGTCAATGTGCACGACTCCAACCACAGACGTTAACGCAACGCTTCAGCAAATCGCCGAGCTAACCGCCTCCGGTTGCGACATCGTTCGAGTTGCTGTTCCAAGCCAAGATGACGCCGATCGCCTGGCTTTGATTGCTAAAAAATCTCAAATTCCAGTGATCGCAGACATTCACTTTCAACCTAAGTATGTCTTTCAGGCTATAGATGCTGGCTGCGGAGCAGTTCGCGTAAACCCAGGAAACATTCGTCAATTTGACGACAAGGTCGGCGAGATTGCCAAGGCCGCCAAAGACGCCGGTGTTTCAATTCGCATCGGAGTAAACGCAGGCTCGCTTGACCCGCGACTATTGCAAAAATACGGCAAAGCAACCCCAGAAGCTCTCGTCGAGTCGGCCGTCTGGGAGGCCAGTCTCTTTGAAGAGCACGATTTTCACGATTTCAAAATCTCGGTAAAACACAATGACCCGGTTGTCATGGTGCGCGCATACGAACTTCTGGCAGAGCGTGGTGACTGGCCACTGCACCTAGGAGTCACCGAGGCAGGCCCTGCTTTTCAGGGAACAATCAAATCTTCGGTTGCATTCGGAGCGCTGTTGTCTAAGGGAATTGGCGACACCATTCGAGTTTCGCTATCGGCACCGCCAGTCGAAGAGATTAAGGTTGGTTCTCAAATTCTTGAGTCTCTAAACCTTCGACCTCGCAAACTCGAGATTGTCAGTTGCCCAAGCTGTGGTCGAGCACAAGTAGACGTTTATACCCTGGCCAACGAAGTCACCGCCGGACTTGAAAAAATGACCGTTCCGCTTCGAGTGGCCGTAATGGGCTGCGTGGTCAACGGGCCTGGTGAAGCCCGCGAAGGAGACCTCGGCGTCGCTTCAGGCAACGGCAAAGGTCAGATTTTCGTCAAGGGTGAAGTCATCAAAACTGTTCCTGAGAGCGAAATCGTGGCGACACTAATCGAAGAAGCTAATCGCTTAGCCGCCCAGATGGACCCTGCCTTGATCGGCACCCCACAAGTGCTCGTAGCCGAGAAGTAGTCACTCAAAAACATCTTGTCGGGCAAGTAACATAGAGCCCATGCCTATTCGCCTCTCAAGTCTTTTTCTGCGCACGCTTCGTGAAGATCCAGCTGACGCAGAAGTAGAAAGCCACAAACTTCTAATTCGCGCCGGATACATCCGTCGCGCAGCCCCGGGAATCTACACCTGGTTGCCGATGGGTCTGGCAGTCAAGGCAAAAATTGAGCAGGTAGTTCGCGAAGAGATGGCCAACGCCGGCGCTCAAGAAGTGTTCTTTCCGGCGCTTCTGCCACGCGAGCCATACGAGGCGACAAACCGCTGGACCGAATACGGCGACAACCTTTTTCGTCTTCAAGACCGCAAAAAAGCCGACTATCTATTGGCCCCAACTCACGAAGAGATGTTTACGCTTCTAGTCAAAGATCTTTTCAACAGCTACAAAGATCTTCCGGTTTGCCTCTATCAAATTCAAAACAAATATCGCGATGAAGCCCGCCCTCGAGCCGGCTTGCTTCGTGGTCGCGAATTTGTAATGAAAGACGCATACAGCTTCGACCTAACCGACGAAGGCTTGCGCAACGCCTATCAAGCACAACGCGATGCATACGAGCGCATTTTTAGCCGCCTTGGCGTCGATTATGTGATTGTGAAAGCTGATGCTGGCGCGATGGGCGGCAGTGCCTCAGAAGAATTCTTGTCACCAAGCCCTA
This sequence comes from uncultured Rhodoluna sp., assembly GCA_937898095.1. Classification (GTDB taxonomy): domain Bacteria; phylum Actinomycetota; class Actinomycetes; order Actinomycetales; family Microbacteriaceae; genus Rhodoluna. The sequence goes on along the minus strand of CALDKR010000140.1, from coordinate 4,338 downwards.
TCGGTGAAGACACTTTTGTGCGATCGCCAGGTGGCTATGCCGCAAACGTTGAGGCGGTTGCCACTGTCGCACCCGCAGAGTTGCCAATCGACGGGCAGCCTGCAGCAGTTGTTCACGCAACTCCAAACACCCCAACCATTGCGTCTCTAGTTGAAGTGGCGAACAAGGATGTCCCTCGTGCCGATGGTCGCGAATGGACAGCCGCCGACACATTGAAGAACGTTGTATTTGCGCTAACTTCGCCAGAGGGAAAGCGCTCGCTGGTTGTTGTAGGTGTTCCAGGTGACCGCGAGGTTGATGCCAAGCGCGCAGAAGCCGCATTTTCACCAAACGAAGTTGAGCCGGCTTCAGAAGCGGATTTCAAGGCCAATCCTGAACTGGTCAAGGGCTACATCGGCCCAGTCAAGCTAGGCAATGGCCCGGTTTTGGGCAAAGCTGGCTCCAGCAAAATTACCTATTTGCTCGACCCACGCGTGGTCAATGGCACCAGATGGATCACTGGTGCGAACGAAGAAGAAAAGCACGTTTTCGACCTGGTCAAGGGTCGCGATTTCGAGGCGGACGGCATTGTTGACATTGCCGAGGTTCGCGAGGGCGACCTTGCGCCAGACGGCTCTGGCCCGCTGACATTGGCTCGCGGCATCGAAATCGGTCACGTCTTTCAACTTGGTCGCAAATATGCCGAGGCACTCGACCTCAAAGTTCTTGACGAGAATGGCAAACTTCAGGTTGTCACCATGGGTTCCTATGGCATTGGCGTCACCCGTTTGGTTGCGGTTTTGGCTGAGGCCAACCACGACGACAAGGGTCTAATTTGGCCCGAAGCAGTCTCGCCGGCCGATGTTTATGTTGTTGCGGCAGGCAAAGATGATTCAGTGTTCGAGGCTGCTGAAAAACTTGTTGCTGAAATCGAAGCAACTGGCAAGACCGTTATCTTTGATGATCGCCCAAAGGTTAGCCCTGGCGTGAAGTTTGGCGATGCCGAACTGATCGGTGTGCCAAAGATTGTGATTGTTGGCCGCGGCCTTGAAAACGGCGAGGTCGACGTTTGGAACCGCCGCACCGGCGAGCGAAATGCAGTCAAGCTAGACTCTGCTGTAGTCGCACTCGGCTAAAGCCTTTTTTGCATGCAATATCTGTAAATAAAACTGAATAACCAGAAAACTTAACAGCCGAGGAGGCACCATGGACATCGATCTAAGCGTTTTGAAACTAGTCGAGCGCGACAAAGAAATTCCTTTCGGTGAGCTGGTCGAAATTATCGAAGCCGCCATCCTCGCTGCATACAAGAAGACTTTGGCGCAGTCTGAAAAAGCCGCCGCTGGCGACAAGCCAACTAAGTTTTCAAAAGACGATGCCGCTCACGACAACATTCGTGCAGAGCTTGACCAGCGCACTGGCAAGGTCAGCATTATCGAAACCGAAATTGACGAGGCCGGAGTTCCAACTGGCGAGAAGAACGTAACTCCAGATAACTTCGGTCGAATCGCGGCCTATGCGGCCAAGCAGGTCATTGCAAGCCGCATGCGCGAGATTTCTGATGAAGGAATCCTCGGCGAGTTCAAAGGCAAAGAAGGCGACATCGTCGCAGGAGTTATTCAGCAGGGTCAGAAGCCATACATGGTTTATGTCGACCTGGGCACTATCGAGGCAATCATGCCGCCCGAAGAGCAGGTGCCGGGCGAAGACTATTCACACGGCAAGCGCATTCGCGTTTATGTCACCAATGTGACCAAGGGAACTCGTGGCCCACAGGTGACCGTTTCTCGCACGCACCCGAGTTTGGTGCGCAAGCTTTTTGCGCTTGAGGTGCCTGAGATTGCCAGTGGTGTAGTTGAGATTGTTTCATTGGCTCGCGAGGCCGGCCACCGCACCAAAATTGCAGTTCGCGCGCACGAACCAGGCGTAAACGCCAAGGGTTCATGCATTGGTGAGCTAGGGCAGCGCGTTCGCGCAGTGACCGCAGAGCTAAACGACGAAAAGATTGACATCGTTGACTTCAGTGAAGATCTGCCTGCTTTCGTTGCCCAGGCGCTTTCTCCTGCAAAGGTTTCAAGTTCATTCATGCTCGATGCCGCGCAAAAGTCAGTTCGCGTTCTGGTCCCTGATTTTCAGCTTTCGTTGGCAATCGGCAAAGAGGGTCAAAACGCCCGTCTTGCCGCAAAATTGACCGGCGCAAAAATCGACATTCAGCCAGATAGCATTCTCGAAGACGACTAGACACTAGCTCAGACTGCAAAGTGCAGGTTAGAATGAACCCAGTTAGAACCTGTGTTGGCTGTCGTCAACGCGCCAATCAGTCGAGTTTGATTCGAATTGTTGTGCAAAATAACCAGTTGGTTATCGATCAGCAAAAGAATTTATCCGGCCGCGGTGCGTCTCTTCATCCAGCTGCAAAATGCCTATCTCAGGCGATTGAACGACGAGCTTTTCAAAGGGCTCTGCGCCTGAGTCAACATTTCGACAGCGCAGGTTTAGATCTTTTCAAAGAACAGGCAGAAACGATGTTGGCAAAAAATGAGTAGCTCGAAATGAGTGCCCAACAGCTTTAACGGCCTGCCCTGACTGGGGAAGGCCCCAGACAGGAGAAACAATTGGCGCTACCACGCGTTTACGACATTGCTAAAGAACTTGGAATCGATTCCAAGGTTGCTTTGGCCAAACTTGCTGAGCTTGGCGAATTCGTCAAGAGCGGTTCTTCAACCATTGCCCCTCCGGTAGCCAAGAAACTGCGTGAAGCCTTCCCTAATGCAAAGCCAGCCGAGGCCGCCCCTGCTAAGCCCGCCGCTAAGCCGACAGTCAAGGCTGCTGCTGATGTGCAAGAGGCACCGGTTCCAACTCCAGCAGCGCCAACCCCCGCCGCTGCAGCTCCGGCCCCTCCGGCTCCAGCACCGGTGGCGCCAGCCACTCCAAGTGCGGCAACTCCGTCTGCACCTGCACCTGCGGCCCCTGCAGCGCCAACCCCAGCTTCAGCTGCCCCAGCGGTTCCGGGCATTCCTCGCCCAGGCAACAACCCATTTGCAGCGGCCCAGGGCATGGGCATCCCACGCCCAGTTTCACGCCCAGGCAACAACCCATTTGCGCCATCACAGGGAATGGGTCGCCCAGGCGGTCCACGCCCAGCAGGTGGCCCGCGCCCAGGTGGCGCGGCAGGCGTTGGCCGCCCAGGTGGCCCTCGCCCAGCAGGCGCAGGCGCACCTCGCCCAGGCGGAGCAGGCTTTAGCCCGCGCCCAGGCTTCGGAGCACCTCGTCCAGGTGGAGCTCCAGGTGGAGCCCCAGGTGGCGCACCAGGATTCGCACGCCCAGGCGGCGGCCCAGCAGGCGGTCGCGGTCGTGGCGTCGGTGGCGGAACTGCCGGTGCGTTCGGCAAGGGCGGCGGTCGTGGCCAGAGCAAAGCTCGCAAGTCAAAGCGTGCAAAGCGCGAAGAGTTCGAAGCACGCAACAGTGCCCCATCACTTGGTGGCGCAGTAGTTCCACGCGGTGACGGCACGACTGTTTTGCGTTTGCGTCGCGGTGCGACCATCCAAGATTTTGCCGACAAGATCGAAACCACGCCGGGTCAGTTGATCACCGTGCTTTTCGCACTTGGTCAGATGGCTACCGCAACCGCTTCGTTAGACGAAGAGACCTTCCAGATTCTGGGTGAAGAACTTGGCTACAAGGTTGAGTTGGTTTCGCCTGAAGACGAAGAGCGCGAACTATTCGACAGCTTCGGTCTAGATCTAGACGACGAAGACGACGACGAAGACCTACTTCCTCGTCCTCCGGTTGTTACCGTGATGGGTCACGTTGACCACGGTAAGACCCGTCTGCTCGACAGCATCCGTAACTCGAACGTCATCGCCGGCGAGCACGGTGGAATCACCCAGCACATTGGTGCTTACCAGATTCACACCATGCACGAAGGTATCGATCGAGCAATCACCTTCATCGACACCCCGGGTCACGAGGCGTTCACCGCCATGCGTGCCCGTGGTGCTCAGGTCACCGACATTGCAATCCTCGTGGTTGCTGCCGACGACGGCGTGATGCCTCAGACCATTGAAGCGTTGAACCACGCTCAGTCGGCTGGCGTGCCAATCGTGGTCGCGGTGAACAAGGTCGATAAGGAAGGCGCTAACCCGGACAAGATCCGTCAGCAGCTAACCGAGTTCAACCTCGTTGCCGAAGAGTACGGTGGCGATGTCATGTTCGTCGACGTATCGGCACTCACCGGCAAGGGCATCAAGGACCTCCTCGACGCCGTTCTGCTCACCGCAGACGCTGCCCTCGACATGCGCGCCAACCCGAACAAGGACGCCCGCGGTGTTGCCATCGAAGCAAACCTCGACAAGGGTC
>CALDKR010000139.1 GCA_937898095.1 uncultured Rhodoluna sp. | reverse complement strand
ATGTGGGCGAGCTAGCTTTAGCCGACAGTGCCCACGCAGCAAGTTATCTCGAGTTCATCGCCCAGGTGGCGACTGAACAAACCAACGGGCACTACCGCCTGCAGTTCAACACCGGCGAGCAGGCTGGTCAAACCGTGTTTCACGTGCACGGGCACATTTTGAGTCGCACCGCAAAGGATGCCATTGCCTAAGCGCGAAGCAGCTAGAACCGTAAAAGAGCATATTTCGGTGCAGGGAATCGCCATGGTTTCGCTTCTCGGGCCAGAAGATCGGCTGCTAAAAACTCTCGAGCTCGAGCACCCGGGAGTCGATGTTTTAGTTCGTTCCAACGAAATTATTTTGACCGGCGAAGACGCCAAAGTATCAGCTGCTTCGAGACTGATTTCTGAAATGGTCGAACTTGTAGAGGCCGGCCAAGACCTGGCTCCAGCCGATGTAAATCGATCTAGCCGAATGATCGCTGAAGACGCCCGAAATCGACCCGCCGATGTTTTGAGCCAGTCGATTTTGAGCTCCAGAGGCAAGAGCATTCGGCCTAAAACAATGGGTCAAAAGAAATATGTTGATGCAATCGATGAGAGCACAATCGTTTTCGGCATCGGTCCGGCAGGAACCGGAAAAACATATCTTGCGATGGCAAAGGCGGTTCAGGCACTTCAGCGCAAAGAAATTAGTCGCATTATTTTGACTCGCCCAGCAGTTGAGGCGGGGGAGCGTCTGGGCTTTTTGCCAGGCACGCTCAACGACAAGATTGATCCGTATCTACGACCGCTGTTCGATGCACTTCACGAAATGCTCGAGCCTGAAACGGTGCCAAAGCTGATGGCTGCCGGAACAATCGAGGTTGCCCCCTTGGCATATATGCGTGGCCGAACGTTAAACGATGCATTCGTGATTCTTGACGAAGCTCAAAACACCACACCCGAGCAAATGAAGATGTTTCTCACCCGCCTAGGTTTCAACTCAAAAATGGTGGTCACCGGAGACATAACTCAAATCGATTTGCCTGGCGGGGCATCGGGGTTGCGCACGGCTGTCGAGGCACTAAGCAACGTTGATGACATGCATTTTGCCACCCTGGGCTCTGAAGACGTGGTCAGGCACACTCTCGTCGGCAAGATTGTCGACGCATATGCAATTCACGATGCAAAGGGCACCTCGGGCTCGCGAGGCAATGCAAGTCGAAGTTCTCGAACTAAAAACCCAACAAATGAAAAGGGCTCTGCTGCCAAATGACAATCGAAATCAACAATGAGTCTGGTGTCTCGCTTGATGAAGCGATTGTTTTGCGCCTTGCAACCTTTGCTCTCGATCAACTGCACGTGCACCGCGACACCGATTTGGCCATTGTTTTTGCCGACGAACCGACAATCGAGGCATTGCACATTCAATGGATGGATGAGCAGGGCGCGACAGACGTTCTGAGTTTTCCGATGGACGAACTGCGACCTGGCCGTGACGGAGAAATCACACCAGCCGGGCTTCTAGGTGACATCGTTGTTTGCCCGCAGGTAGCTAAGCGTCAGGCAGCAACCGCCGGCCACGAATTGATTAGCGAGATTTTGCTTCTCACCACACACGGCATATTGCACCTGCTTGGGTTTGACCACGGCACACCCGAAGAAGAGCTCGAAATGTTTAGCCTGCAGAAGTTGATTCTCAAAGCATTCTTCGAAGCAGAGGGGATAGAAGGCAATGTTCCCGAGCCAACCATCTCAGATGCCCACAAGGGCAGTAGCGAATAATGCCAGCTCTAGGCACCGGCGTAGTTCTAGTCGTCGCGGTTTTAGTTCTTCTGTTTTCAATTCTGAAGGCCGCACTTGAGTTTTCAGAGGCTGATCGTGAGGCCGCAGAGGCAATGGGCTTCACCCGAATGGCCTTCGCAAGCATCTTTGGCGTTTTGCTTGGGCAATTGTTTGCAAAGAGCGGTCTTGCTTGGTGGTGGGCTACGTCGGCGTCGGTCGTGCTAATGCTTGCGCTCATTTTCTCGAGTCAACTGATTAGTCGACAGCTGGGCCATCGTGGTTTCGGTTCTTGGTTGCTCAAATCGACAGCGCCATTAGTCAAGTCGCTGCATCTTTTGTTTCAGCCAATCTCGCTGCCGAAAGACGAAGCGCCCGAAGAGTTTGAGCAAGAGCTTCTTGACTCAGTTGAAGAATTCGGCGAGACAATCGTGCGTGAGATTATGGTTCCGCGCGTTGACATGGCAACCATTTCGGCCGATTCCACGCTCTCTGAGGCCATGTCAGTTTTTCTCACGCGTGGGTTCTCACGCTTGCCAATTGTCGGTCGAAAAATTGACGATATTCAAGGCGTTCTCTACATCAAAGATGTTGCGAAAATTCAGCACGAATCAACCAAAAATTTCAAATCGATGACCGTTCTCGAAATATCTCGAGCGGCTCATTTCGTGCCCGAATCTAAACCAGTCGACGATCTGCTGCGCGAGATGCAATTGAGCTCTCGACACATTTCAATAGTCGTTGATGAATATGGCGGCGTTGCCGGTTTGGTCACACTAGAAGATTTGCTTGAAGAAATTGTCGGCGAGATCTCTGATGAATATGACCGAGACGCGCCAGACTTGGTGGCAATCAGCGATGGTTGCTATCGAATGACAGCGCGCTATTCACTCTTTGATTTGGGTGAACTATTTGACCTTGAGCTCGAAGATGAAGATGTTGACACCATTGGTGGCCTGCTGACCAAAGAGCTCGGTCACCTGCCTGCCAAGGGAGAGAGTGTTTTAGTTTCAGGTCTGCGCCTCACTGCCGAAGTTGTAGAAGCGCGACGCAAGCGGCTGCTGACGGTTAAGGTTGAGCTCGATCAAGATTTAGCGAGCGCCAAGGCGGCATTCGAGTTAGCAGATAAGAATGAACAGTAACTCACCAGAAGGCAGCATTCACCGCGCTGGATTCGCTTCATTTGTCGGTCGACCA
>CALDKR010000138.1 GCA_937898095.1 uncultured Rhodoluna sp. | reverse complement strand
CGACGCTCTTCCGATCTCATCGGGCTTGTCGGCCTGAATGTTGTTGAGCAAATCAAAGTCGGGTTCGCGAATCACCGATGTGACGCCAACCTCGGCCAGCGCATCGGCCACTCGCCTAGCTGATTTGAGCGAGATATCGCGCTCGTGAGAGATGCCACCAGCCAAGATTTGAACCTTGAGCTTTGAACCAACTTTTGATTCAGGAATCATGATCAGCTTTCTTTGTGGGCAAAGGTTTCGAGCAATTCGGTCTGCAAGTTGATGACGTTTGCTAGGCGCTTGATGCCAACCCTAATGTTTTCGGGGGTTGGATACGAGTAGCAAATTCTCAGGTGCTTTTGGCCGGTGCCGTCGCCGAAGAACGCAGTGCCCGGGGTGTATGCCACCAATTCTTTGACCGCGAGCGGCAACATGGCCTTTGAGTCGACGCCGTCTGGCAGGGTGACCCACAGATAGAAGCCGCCGTCAGGGCGTGTGGTCTCGAGATTTGGCAAAAAGTCGTGCATTGCCTGCAGGGCGGCGTCGCGACGCTCACGATAAACCCCGCGGAAAGTCTCGATTTGGCCCTTCCAGTCGGTGTTAGCCAAAAATTCGCTGATCAACATCTGCGTGAAAGCCGATGGGCAAAGCAGGGCTGACTCTTGAGCCAGCACCATTTTGTCGCGAATCGCAGGCGGCGCTAGAACATAACCCACACGGAAACCCGGGGCCATGATCTTGCTGAAGGAGCCTAGATAAACCACGCCCTCTTCATCCATGCTGCGCATTGCAGCCGGCACCGGCTGGTTGAAATAAAGCAAGCCGTATGGGTTGTCTTCGATAACCAAAATGTGGTTTTTGCGACAGATTTCGAGAATCGGGGCGCGGCGCTCGGCCGACAGCGTGACACCTGATGGGTTGGCGAAGTTCGGCACCAGATAGAGGAACTTGATGTTTTTGCCCTGGCGCTTCATGTCTTCGATCGACTCGAGCAGTGCCTCTGGTGACATGCCGTTTTCGTCGGTGTAAACGTGTTCGATGTGGGCTTCGTAGTGACGGAAGATGCCCAGAGCGCCGACATAGCTTGGGCCCTCGGCCAAAACAACATCGCCTGGGTCAAGGAACAGCCCCGAAAGAAGTTCGAGGCCGTGCTGCGAGCCGGTGGTGATAACCAGGTCTTCGACCGAAGACGAAATGCCCTCGAGGGCCATGATTTCGCGAATTTGGTCGCGCAGGGTTTCGTCGCCCTGACCGCCTGAATATTGAATTGCAAAGTTGCCGCGCTTGGCCATCATGCTTTGATAGCTCTGGTTTAGCACCTCGTGCGGCAATGCAGCCACGTATGGCATTCCGCCAGCTAGCGAAACAACCTCGGGGCGACTAACTACTGAAAAAAGCGCTCGAACTTCAGAAACTGACAGCGTCGCCGCGCGCGCGGCATAAGTGTCCAACCAAGGGTCGAAATTATGGCCATGCGGTGGCAGCTGAGTTGTCATTTGAGTGTCCCCGAATTTAAGAGCAATTCGGAATAGCTTATTCGCTAAGCGGCAGTTAGGGCTAGCTCGCGCCGCACCTCGGGCCGCTGATTAGCTGGTTTGCGACTGGATTTAAACCCTATTAGCCGATGAACTCGGCCAGGTCGGCTTCAAGAGCTGGCTTTGGCTTCGCGCCCACGATGCTCTTGGCAACCTGACCGTCTTTGAAAACCAGCAGCGCAGGAATGCCGGTGATGCCGTATTCCATGGCGATTGATGGGTGGTCATCGACGTTTAGCTTGACCACGTCGAGCTTGGCAGCGTGCTCTTCGCCAATCTGATCGACGATCGGTGAGACCATGCGGCAAGGGCCACACCACTCTGCCCAGAAGTCAACTAGAACCGGCTTGCTGCTGGTTAGCACGTCTGATTTGAATTCGTCTGCGGTGATGTTCTTTGCCATTATTTTGGTCTCCTTTGCTCTAAAGCGGTCAAAAAATTTGTATGAAATTACCCGTGTGGGTTTCTAGAACATTCGAATCGGGAATTCTAGAAATCACTGTCGAGGTCTTGAACCACAGTTGGGCTCAAATAATGCCCGAAACCCAAAAACTAGTGAGCATTTAGGTAGTGCTCGGCGTCTAGCGCGGCAACACAGCCTGAACCAGCAGCGGTGATGGCCTGACGATAGGTCGGGTCGATCACGTCGCCAGCGGCAAAAACACCCGGCAGGCTGGTCTTTGAGCTGCGGCCCTCGACCTTGATGAATTTTTCAGGGGTGAGCTCAACCTGGTCTTCGACCAACCAAACTCGAGGGTCGTTGCCAACCGCGATGAACAGGCCGTCGATTGCCAAATCACTGATTGAGCCATCGGTGGTGCTGCGCAGTTTGATGCCGGTGACGTTGGTCTCGCCAAGAATTTCGGCAACCTCAGCGTTATAGATGACCTCGATCTTTGGGTTGTTGAGCGCGCGCTCAGCCATGATCTTTGATGCTTTGAAGGTGTCGCGGCGGTGAATCAGATAAACCTTGGTGCCGAAGCGGGTCAAGAAGTTGGCCTCCTCCATGGCTGAGTCGCCACCGCCGACCACAGCGATCACCTTTTCTCTGAAGAAGAAACCGTCGCAGGTTGCACACCAAGAAACACCACGGCCGCTGAGCTCTTTTTCGCGAGGCAAGCCAAGCTCACGATAGGCAGCGCCAGTGGCCAAAATCACGGTCTTGGCCTCGAAAGTCTCGCCCAGAGCGGTCTTAACGATCTTGACGTCACCCTTGAGGTCAACCTCAATCACATCGTCAAGCAGAATCTCGGTGCCGAACTTTTCGGCCTGTGCCTGAAAGTTAGCCATTAGGTCAGGGCCCATTGCGCCCTCAGGAAACCCTGGGTAGTTCTCGACTTCGGTGGTCTTCATCAACTCGCCACCGGCCTCAACCGAGCTAGCGATCAAAAGCGGCTTTAGGCCTGCGCGGGCGGTGTAGATTCCGGCGGTGTAACCGGCTGGGCCTGAACCAATGATGATGACGTCGCGCATTTTTGCCTCTTTTGTCTTTGTTGCTTTGAAAACTGTTTTGTTGCTTTGAAAACTTGGGTGTTGCAGTGCCCAAATCACTGAGATCTAGGCATTCGGGTCAGCTATTTGCCTCGCGAGATTATTCCCTTGAGCAAACCGGTGAGTTTGTTGGCCACCGGCTCGAGCTCTTTGACTCGAAGCAAACGCAACGCAACAACATAAACCGCGAGCATCACAAAGCCAATAATGGCCATGCTCAGCGCCGACGAAACAACCGTATCAAGCACAAAGCTCGATGCGCTGACGCCACCCAGAATCTGCAGAGTCGCGAACCCGGCAGCGCCGGCGACTAAACCGGCGACCAAATAGGTTGCGGTTGAGGCGGCAACCCGGTGCTCGCCCAGTGACCCGATGCGCTTGGTGAGCAAGCGATAGGCCAGCACCGCCTGAATTGCGATTGTTGCGCTGGTCAGCAACGAAAGCGAAATCACGCGCAGTTCGGGTGCAACCGTGAAGTGAATGGTGATCGAGCCGATTATGTGAAGCCCGATTTGCACCACGGTGAAAACAAACGGCGTGCGGGTGTCTTCGAGTGCAAAAAACGCGCGCTGCATCATGTAGACAAAACTGAATGGCACAAGGCCAACCATCAGAGCGATCACGGTGGTGCCAAGGGCCAAGATCGAAGGATATTCACCGACGAAAACGCGCGAAATCGGATAAGCCAGCACGATAAGAGCAAAGGTCGCGAACATTGCGATAAGTGAGATTGCCTTGAGGCCTTGAGCCAGGTCGTTTTTGAGCAGGTGGGTCTTGCCCTCGTGCGCGTGGGTCGACATCTTGGTGAAATAGGCGGTCGCGATAGAAACAGTGGCCACTGAGTGGGGCAGCATAAAAATCAACCAGGCTGTGAAAGCCACAGCTACTGAGGCAATCGCCATGCCGTTGGCTGCAACCGCGACCCCGCCGCTACTGTCAGCAGCGCGACCGGCGACTGCACCCGAGGCCACGATGGTCTGCACCAAACCGCCAATTTGAGTGACCAAAACCATGCCGAGCGACCAGCTGGCTGCCTTGAGGGCCGGGCGCAACCCGAAACCGCGCCACTTGAAGTTAAAGCTCAGGTGCAAACCGATTCGGCGCCAAGCAACCAGCAAAATCAGTGCCTGTGAGGCCACGCCGAGGGTCGTCGAACCGGCGAGCACCGCGATCTTGCCGGCATCCCAGCTTGAAATGCCGCGCGCACCGGTTGGGTCGGCGCCGAACATCACGATGAATGCAACCAGGCCAATTAAGCCAACAATGTTGTTGAGCACCGGCGCCCACATGAAAGGCCCAAACGCGCTGCGAGCGTTGAGCACCTCGCCGAGCAGCGAATAAAGGCCATAGAAGAACAGCTGCGGCAAACACCAGTATGCGAAGGCGGTCGCGAGCGCCAGTTGGTTTGGGCTCCAGCCCGAGGTGTAGAGACTGATTAGCAGCGGGGCCGCAAATGTTGCCAGCGCAGTGACCGCGAAGAAAACCGTGAGAATGAAGGTGACCAGGCGGTCGATGTAGCCTTTGCCGCCGTCATTGTGCAGGCGGGCTTTGACCAACTGCGGAACCAGCACCGCATTGAGCACACCGCCGACGATGATGGCATAGACATTGTTGGGCAGTTGATTTGCGACTCCGAAGGCGTCGGCGGCGTCGGTTGTGACACCGATGGCTAGCGCGGCGACAACCGACCTGGCAAAACCGAGCACGCGTGAAATCACGGTGCCCGAGGCCATCAGCATCGAACTGCGCGCAACACTCACGAGCGCTGGCTGCCTTTGTCTGGCTCGATGATGTCGATGGCTTCGGTTTCATATTTGTCGAGATTGTTGATCTCGGCTGGGTTGCGACGGCGGCGAATGGTGCGAACCACACCAAAACCAAGCAGGGTGACCACTGAGGCACCGAAGGCGATAACCACCGATGTCTCGATGTCGGCATTCACGGTCATGTGTAGTTTGACGCTCTGGTTAAAGCGCTTGCCCGAGAAAGTGGTCAGATATGCCTTGAGGTCGACATCGCCATTGCTAACCGCAATCACCGGAACCTGTGCGGTCACTGTGGTTTTTGGCGGAATTTTGACCTCGATGCCGTGCGGCACCAGCACTGAGAATGACTCAGGAATCACATAGGCGTGAACCGTGACCTCAGAATCAAAGTCGTTTCGAATGCTCAGCGGGATTTTTGACTCGTGGGCAACCAAATTGATTGTGCTGCCCGGCACGATTGCAACTGTTGGGTAACCCGGCGGAAGCTCAGGCTCGGCCGCGTTAGCGACGCTTGGAATCAGCGCTCCGCTCAGGCTTAGGGCTGAGGCGACGACCAGTTTTAGCGCTGAGGCGGCGAGTTTCTTGTGAAACATCATGCGTTGCGCTCCATCCACTCAACCACCGCTCTAGCGACGCGGCGTTCGTTTTCGTGGGCCAAGACCTGGTGCAGGTCGTCGATTGCAAACCACTGCACATCGACCGCCTCTTGTTGCGGGTCGTTTTCGATGGTTAGGTCGCCACCGATTTGACGCATAAGAAAGTGGTGCACAGTCTTGGTGATCAGCTTGCCGGCCGCCGAAAACTCATATTGAATGTGGCCTAAACCCTCGACAATTTCAACCTCTAGGCCGGTTTCTTCAAAAATTTCGCGAATCGCGGCCTGTTCTAAATTCTCAACACCCTCAGGATGCCCCTTTGGCACACACCAGTCGATGCGCCCGCTGCGAGACTCGCGGCCAATTAGTGCAACGCGGCCGCTGCCGTCTTGGGCGATAACAAATCCGCCGGCCGAGGTCTCAGAAACCCGAACAAAACGCTGGCGCGGGCCGCCTTTGCCGCCGCCCTGGTTTTCACTTTTGCCACGAGCGTTGCCGCCACCCTGATTGGCACCGCTATTGGGGTGCGAAGGGCGAGGCGAATTCATAAACACAGCCTAGTCGGGCGGGCTGTGGCACGATTGAAGGCATGCAAACCGTTGCCCAAGCCCTAGCGAACCTCGAATCAAAAACCGATTCGCCGCTATTTATCAAGCTGGGCAAGGCTTTTGAGGCTGCGGGCCACGAGCTCGCTCTGGTTGGCGGCCCGGTGCGCGACGCATTTTTAGGCCGCGTTTCGCCAGATTTAGACTTCACCACCTCGGCAACGCCCGACGAAACCCTGGCCATTTTGAAGCCGATTGTCGACGCCCACTGGGATATCGGTCGCGAGTTCGGCACCATCGGTGCCCGCATGGGCAATGGCTCTGGTGGTTCAGATACGGTCGAAATCACCACCTATCGCGCCGATAAATACGACTCCGATAGCCGCAAACCAGAGGTTGCCTTCGGCACCTCACTCGAAGATGATCTGTTTCGACGTGATTTCACCGTGAACTCGATGGCGCTGAGGCTGCCATCCAAGGTTTTTGTTGACCCATTTAATGGTCTGCGCGATTTGCTTGAGGGCACCCTGCGCACACCGGGCAAACCCGAAGACAGCTTTAGCGACGACCCGCTGCGCATGATGCGCGGCGCACGATTTGCCTCTCAGCTTGGTTTTGAGATCGAACCGGCAACCTTTGAGGCCATGACCGAGATGGCTGGGCGCATCGAGATCATCAGCGCTGAGCGCGTGCAGGTTGAAATCACCAAGCTGTTGCTTGGCAAGCACCCGCGCAAGGGCCTCGAGGCTTTGGTTGACAGCGGTCTTGCCGCGCTGGTGCTGCCCGAGCTGCCCGCGCTTAAGCTTGAGACCGACGAGCACCACCACCACAAAGATGTCTATGAGCACACTTTGACTGTGGTCGAGCAGGCAATCGACTATGAGCGCGATTATGGCCTTGAGGGCGATTTTGTGTTGCGTTTTGCAGCCTTGATGCACGACTGCGGCAAGCCGGCCACCCGCCGACTCGAAGCCGGTGGCGCGGTGTCGTTCTATCACCACGATGTGGTCGGGGCAAAGCTTGCGGCCAAGCGCATGAAGGCGCTGCGCTTTGACAACGACAGCATCAAGTCGGTTTCGCGCTTGATCGAGCTGCACCTTCGATTCTTCGGATACAGCGATCAGCAGTGGACCGACTCGGCAATTCGCCGCTATGTGCGCGATGCCGGGCCTGAGTTGACTCGCTTGCATGCACTGACTCGCGCCGATGTCACCACTCGCAACAAGCGCAAGGCCGATCGACTAGCCCACGCCTATGACGACCTTGAGCAGCGAATTGCAGCCGTGATGCAGCAAGAAGAACTCAATGCGTTGCGCCCAGACCTAACCGGCGAAGACATCATGCGCATTCTTGATTTGAAGCCTGGGCGCGAGGTCGGCGAGGCATACAAGTTCTTGATGGAGTTGCGCTTAGACCAAGGACCAATCGGCCCAGAAGCTGCAGAAAAAGTCTTGCTTGATTGGTGGCGCAGCCGATAAGCTTGGAAAGTTGTCTATCGGGCACTGTGTCATTCTGACCGGCCTGATTTAGCAACATCATGCACATACCCTCCTGTCACGGAAAGCCCGTGACCGTTCTAGTCCAAAGGAGGTGGGTTAGTTATGCATAAATACGAGCTCATGGTTATCCTCGACCCAACCGTCGAAGAGCGCACCGTTGCTCCGTCACTCGACAAGTTCCTCAACGTAATCCGCAACGGTGGAGGCACCGTTGACAACGTTGACATCTGGGGCCGTCGTCGCTTGGCATACGAGATCAACAAGAACACCGAAGGCACCTATGTAGTTGTTAACGCAACCTGCACATCAGCCGACATTCTTGAGGTCGACCGTCAGCTAAAGATTTCTGAAGCTGTGCTTCGCACCAAGGTGCTGCGCGCTGACGAGGCTGTCGTAAACATCAAGCCAGTTGCTGTTCCAGCAGTTTCAGCTGAAGAGAAGGCTGCAGACGCTGCAGAAGACTCAAAGCCTGCTGCTAAGAAGGCACCTGCCGCAAAGACCACCGCAGCTAAGGCTGCTTCAAAGAAGGCCGAGTAAAACTCGCATGGCCGGGGAACTAAACGTCACGATTGTCGGCAACCTAGCTGACGATCCTGAACTGCGCTACACCCAGGGTGGCATCGCGGTTGTATCAATTCGCGTGGGTTCAACCCCTCGCACCTACAACCGTCAGACCAGCACCTGGGAAGACGGCGAAACCGTATGGGTTCGTTGCACCGCTTGGCGTGAAGTTGCTGAGAACGTTGCTCAGTCGCTAACCAAGGGTTCACGCGTAGTAGTCACCGGGCGCCTAAAGGCTCCTTCTGCTTATCAGAGCGCTCAGGGCGAAGCACGCGCTTCACTTGAGCTAGAAATCGACGAGGTTGGCCCGTCATTGCGTTATGCAACTGCCAGCGTCACCCGTCGTGCTCGTGAGGGCGGCGCCTCAGGCGCAGTTGCCGGCGATCCATGGGGCGAAGCTCCAGCGGTTTCGCGCGGTGCTGCCAAGCCAGCCGAAGATTCTTGGGCAAACCCAGGCTCTTCAGCTGCCGGCTCAGACGAAACCCCGTTTTAATCCCCGGATTCATACCGGTTTAGATCTTTAGAAAATTTAGGAGAATCAAATGGCTGCAAAGAGCGATCCACGCAACAGCAAAAAGCCAAAGCGCGGTGCTAAGAACCTCAAAGATGTTCCAGCAAAGGCAATCAAGGTTGGCGTAATTGACTACAAAGACGTCGCAACCCTGCGCAAGTTCGTTTCAGACCGCGGCAAGATCCGCGCTCGTCGTATCACCGGTGTTTCTGTTCAGGAACAGCGCCTAATTGCCCGTGCCGTCAAGAACGCTCGCGAAATGGCTCTAATGCCATACGCAGGCGCTGGCCGTTAAGGAGAAACCCAATGTCAAAGTTAATTCTGACTAACGAGGTATCAGGCCTCGGTTCAGCCGGCGACGTAGTAGAGGTAAAGGACGGCTTCGCTCGTAACTACCTACTACCTCGCGGTTTCGCAGTGCTATGGACCAAGGGTGGCGAGAAGCAGATTGAGTCAATCCGCGCAGCTCGCGACGCTCGTGCCCTAGCCACTATCGAAGAAGCACAGGCCCTAAAGGCTCGCCTAGAAGAGAAGGCAATTCGCCTGAACGCTAAGGCTGGTCTTGGTGGTCGTCTATTCGGTCAGATCAAGACCGCCGATGTTGCAGCAGCAGTTGCAGCAGCTGGTCTTGGCGAGATCGACAAGCGCAAGGTCGCTTTTGTTTCACCAGTGCGCACCACTGGCGAGCACCTAGCAACCGTTCGTTTGCACGGAGACCTAGTTGCCACCATTACCCTTCAGGTAATCGGCAAGAAGTAATCAACTTCATTCGAAAAGGGTCGCCTTCGGGCGGCCCTTTTTGTTTGCCCGCTTTAGAGTCGTGTTTCGCTTGCTGAACGGTCGGGGCTGCAGTGCATCTCAGCGCAACTCCGCCGTCTAATTGTTTTGCACAGGCTGTGGATAACCGCCGGTAATCTGGGCATATGTGCGGATAACCGACCTTTAATTCCGTTTTGTCCACAACCTTTAGGTAGTGGTTTAGGGTTAATCAACAAGTGTTTTACACAGCCTTTTGACCGCTTATTTAGCGGGTTATGTGGATAAATTCACTTGTTTTTCCACAGGTTATGCACACTTTTTATACAGTTGTTAGAGCGTGTTTCAAAGTTATCCCCAGTTTTGCACACAGGTGGGTTTTGAACCGCTTTGTCGGGGGCTAATGCTAGACAGGTCAGAGGAGTAACTATGTCGATCGCACCATTCGCGCCTGAGGCGCCACGCACCTCTGAGCGCGTGCTGCCAAATGACATGCTGGCCGAGCAGAGCACCATCGGCGGCATGCTGCTGTCGCAAGAGGCAATCGCCGAGGTCTTTGAGGTCACCAAGGCCAGCGACTTTTATGCCCCGAAGCACGAAACCATCTTTAACGCCATCGTCAGCCTCTATGGCAAAGGCGAACCAACTGACGTCATCACCGTCACCGATGAGCTGACTAAAACCGGTTCGCTGGTCAAAGCTGGTGGCGCCGACTATCTGCACACCCTCACCTCGATTGTTCCGACCGCCGCCAATGCTTCTTTCTATGGCAAGATCGTCGCCGAAAAAGCCGTCTTGCGCCGCTTGGTTGAGGTCGGAACCCGCATTGCTCAAATGGGCTATGCCAACGAGGGCGATGTCGACGCACTGGTCAACACCGCGCAGTCTGAGGTTTATGCGGTCGGTGCTTCGACCGTTGGCGAAGACTATGTCGGCCTGAGCGACTCAATCGAGGCTGCAATTCACGAAATCGAGGCAGCGCAGTCGCGCGGTGGCGATTTGGTGGGTGTGCCAACCGGTTTTTATGAACTCGACGAAATGACTCACGGTCTGCACCCAGGTCAGCTGGTTATTTTGGCTGCTCGCCCAGCAGTGGGTAAGTCAACTCTGGCGCTCGACTTTGCTCGCAACGCCGCCATCAAACACAAAAAGCCAGTGATTTTCTTCTCGCTCGAAATGGGTCGCGCCGAAATCGCGATGCGCATGCTTTCGGCCGAGGCATCAATTCACCTGCAAAACATGCGCAAGGGCTCAATTGGCGACAGCGAATGGGCCAAGCTTGCCGCGGTTCGCAGTCAGATCAACGATTCACCGCTCTATATCGACGACAGCCCAAACCTGACCCTGGTTGAAATTCGCGCAAAGTGCCGCCGTTTGGCGCAGCGAGTCGGCTTGCAAATGGTGGTAATCGATTATTTGCAGCTGATGACCTCGGGCAAAAAGGTAGAAAACCGCCAGCAAGAGGTTTCTGAGTTCTCTCGTGCGCTAAAACTGTTGGCTAAAGAGCTTGGAATTCCGGTGATTGCTATCTCGCAGCTAAACCGAAACTCTGAGCAAACCAAAGACAAAAAGCCTGAAATCTCTCAGCTTCGTGAATCGGGCTCTCTAGAGCAAGACGCCGACGTGGTCATTTTGCTTCACCGCGAGGCACTCGGCGAAAAAGACCACCCGCGCCACGGCGAGGCCGATCTAATTTTGGCCAAGCAACGAAACGGACCAACCGGCACCATCGTGGTTGGTTTCCAGGGGCAATACTCGCGCTTCGCAAACATGAAGCAATAAATTGCCCCATGGCGCCAATTAATTATTCGAAGCCGCAAGCAATCAGAAATGTGAAACAGTAGTCTCATGCCCCGCTTTAAGAACAGACGAATTGTCGCCTCGATCCAGGCAATTGCAGCTTTTGTGGCCGGAATCCTGATCACTTTTTCACAATCACACAGTGCCAACGTCGGAATGGTTGCTTTGGCCATAATGTCTATTGGTTGGGCATTGGCCTTCGCCTGGTCGGCAATCAAAGACAAGACCGTTTATGGTCGCATAGGCAAGGGTCTGATAGTCGCAGCCTCAAGTGCGATGGCAATTTTGGCAATTGGACTAGCCGGCAGCATTCGTGACGGTGAGCCGCAAATCACTGGTCCGTGGCCACTTTTGATCAGCTGGGGTTTAGCGGGCGCTTTCACCGAAGTGATTTTGGCCCTGTCAGCCAAACCTGGCTCGGGTCGCCGCCGTGATCACCTGATAAGCGCCGGATTGGCAGCGGCATTTGGGTTGACTCAGTTCTTCACACCGAGCAACGATTCAGTGACACACGTTGGTTTCTTGGGGGCTTATGCCGTGATTCTTTCGGTGCACCTTGGCTTGTCGGTGCTTTCACCGGCAAACAAATCAGCTGGCAAAAAGGCCGGCAACGGCAAAAAATCTGTCGACGCCAAATCAAAGTCAAAGAAGTAGGGTTAAGGCATGGCTAAAACCGAAAAAACCCCAAAGAAACCAGACTCAGCCGGCAAGCTTGTTTTGCTATCGGCTATCGCGGCAGTCGTTGTTGGTGCATTTGTTTGGGGCGGAGTTCGCTCAGTTGAGACCACTCTCATCTGGACAGGCGTGACCTTCATCGTTTCGCTGGTGGGAATCGCGACCCTGGCGCTATCGGTCAAAACTGATGACAGCGACCCAAACGAGCCTCGACTCAAATAAAAACCGAACCTCGATTTCACTTAATCCCAATCGACTTAAAAACAAACACCGCCCCCGAATGAGGCGGTGTTTGTTTTTAACGGGTTTTTAGTTTTGAATTCGGCTCGCTAGTTGAGCGGCAAGGCCGACATACGTGTTTGGACGCAGGGTCAACAGACGATCTTTTGCCTCTTGGCCGATTTCAAGCTCGTTGACAAACGCAACCATGTCTTCGCCTGAAAGGCGCTTGCCGCGGGTTAGCTCTTTGAGCAGCGCATAAGGGTCGCTGATGTTCGAGCGGCCGGCAGCCACCTCAGCGCGAATCACGGTTTGGATTGCCTCGCCAAGGATCTCCCAGTTGTCGCTGAGGTCGGCCTCAAGCACGGCGGTCGAAAGCTCGATTTCGTTTAGGCCGCGAGTCACGTTGTCGATTGCGAGCAGAGAGTGACCAAAGCCAAGGCCGATGTTGCGCTGCGAGCTCGAGTCGGTGAGGTCGCGCTGCAGGCGGCTGGTGACCAAGGTTGAAGCCAGGCTGTCGAGAATCGCGTTTGAAAGCTCAAGGTTTGACTCAGCGTTTTCGAAGCGAATCGGATTGATTTTGTGCGGCATGGTCGATGAACCAGTGGCGCCGGCAACCGGAATCTGCTTGTAGTAGCCCATCGAGATGTAGCTCCAGATGTCGGTGCAAAGGTTGTGCAGAATGCGGTTGAACAGTGCGACTGCCGAATAAAGCTCGGCCTGCCAGTCGTGAGATTCAATCTGAGTGGTTAGTGGGTTCCAGGTGAGACCAAGGCCGGTGACAAAAGCCTCTGACTCGGCAAGCCAATCAACATTTGGCGCGGCAACAACGTGAGCCGAGAAGGTTCCGGTGGCGCCCGAGAACTTGCCTAGATATTCCGCTGATTCAATGCGGCGCACCTGTCGCTCAAGACGGTGAACAAAAACCGCAAGCTCTTTGCCCATGGTTGACGGGGTTGCCGGCTGACCGTGGGTGTGCGAAAGCATTGAGTTGTCGGCATACTTTGCGCTCAATTCACGCAGTTTTGCCAGCAGCCCGGCCACGCGTGGCAGCCATACAGTTTTGATTGCATCGCGAACGGTGATCGCATAGCTCAGGTTGTTGATGTCTTCGCTGGTGCAGGCAAAGTGAGTCAGCTCGAGCAGGTCGTTGCGGCCGAGTTCGGTCAGTTTGCCACGGATGAAATATTCGACTGCCTTGACATCGTGTTTGGTGGTGGCCTCGGTTGCCGCCAGGGTGGCGACGTCTTCATCGCTGAAATCGGTGACGATTGCGCGGAGTTTGGCCACGGTTGCGTCGTCGATCGGGGTGTTGGTGTTCAGCAGGTCGCGGTTGGCCAGGTGAATCAGCCATTCGATTTCAACCTCAATTCGAGCGCGGTTGAGGCCGGCTTCTGAGAGATGAAACCCCAGGTCTGAAACGGCGGCACGATAGCGGCCGTCTAGTGGGCTGATTGGCTGGATTGAAAGATTACTCACCCGTCTATATTGCCCGAGTTTTCCACAGATTTCGCCCGAGGATGCAGCCAAATGGATGCGTGCCACACCCTGTAGGCATGCCCCAACTCGAACACGCACTAAGTCAACTGCTTCTCGCGATTCCAAACCCCACCCAGTGGTCGGGGTCGGCAGCTCTCGCCTGCTCTGCTGCAATCGAGGCGCTCGCCGATGATCTGCGCAGCATTCAGGCCCAAATCGGCCTGGATTGGGCGCTCGGCGGCTGGTAGCAACGCATGACCGAGCAACTCGATGTCGTCGGCGGGCTGCCGATTCGGGTTAGCCGCGCCGAGATCGAGCGAGTCGCCGCTCAGGTCGCAGCGAGCGCCCAGTCTCTGCTGGCTGCGGTCAGCCTGGGTGATGCCGTGTCTCACCCGATCGAATCGGTGCAGATGGCCATGCATCTGCCGCGACTTCTGAGTCAGTTTGAACGCATCCAGACCGGATGCCAACTGGCAGCCGAACACTATTTCGGGGTCGAGCAATCGGTCACCAAGAACCTGGCAGAACTGGCCGACTTCAACGTTTCGGGGTTGGCAGCGGGTGCGATCGGGGCAACCGCGCCGCTGGGTCTGCTGCGCGAGCGATCGGTTTCAGTCACGAGGATCGGGTTCGCGGGCGATCAAGTTGCGCCCAGAACCGCGATAGCGCTGGCCACCAGACTCAAGCAGGCGGGTGAAAACGCGAATCCCGATTCTTATGCCGAGATTCGCATCGAGCGATACGGCAATCACGTGGTCGCCTACATTCCAGGCACCCAGAATTGGTCGCTGAAGTCGGGTGCCAACCCGCTTGACATGACCTCGAACGCGCACGCGATGACCAACGACCAGTTGGCGGCCAGTCAGCGAGCCGTGCAGGATGCCCTTGCTCTCGCCAAGGTCGGCGCGGGTGACAGCGTGTTGCTCGTTGGGCACTCTCAGGGCGGCATTGTCGCCGCGAGTATCGCATCCTCGTTGCACGACTACACGGTCGCCGGAATCGTCACCTTTGGCTCACCAATTGCGGGCAAGCAGATTCAACCGAGTGTCCAGGTGCTGGCCTTTGAGCACAGCAACGACCCGGTGCCAAAGCTCGACGGTCAGCCCAACCCGATTGCCAAGAATGTGCTGACCGTTACCAGCCGAATGGATGCGCCGGGCCTGGACACCCCACTCGACGCTCACGGCATGACCGGTTATCAACAGACGGCAGGCGAGGCAGATGTGAGTCGCGATTTGCGTTTGCGGGCCAAGCTGCGCTGGCTGGCCGAGTTCGTCGGCGATCGACCTGGCAGGGTCGAGTGGTTTGCCGCTAGTCGCCTAGAAAATGCGGATGATTCTAAAGATCCAGCTGGTGACCATTGATGCGATGCTCATCACAATTGCACCCAGCATCGCCCAACCGAGCGACTCAATCGAGAGACCCGCCTGAGTAAAGCCGTCGATGGTAAGGGTTTCGCCACCGATCAGGCTCGAGAGCCAGGCTACGAAAACCAAAATCGCGCCGTTGATGACGAACGAGATCAGACCAAAGGTGAGGATATAGATCGGCAGGGCAATCACCTTGATTACCGGGGCAATCAACGTGTTCACCAGGCCGAAAACAGCACCGACAACGAGGTATGAGCCCGCGGTCTCCCAGAATCCGGTTCCGCCGTAAGGCGTGAAGTGGATGCCCGGAACGATGGTCGAAGCTGCCCAAAGACCCACGGCGTTGATAACGGCACTGATTAGAAAACGAATCATGTCTCGATTGTGCCACGAGCAAAGTAAATTAGTGTTCGTGACTGCTCAAGACGCAAACGTGCCGATGGTGCAACTGCTCACCCCAGAGGGTGAGTACTCGGTAGCGCCTCAATACGCCGAATACGCCAAGCTTGTGTAGGGCTTGACCGAAGAGGATTTCCTCAAGTTCTATCGCGACATGGCACGCATCCGCCGATTCGATTTCGAAGCCAATGCGCTGCAACGCCAGGGTCAGCTTGGCCTGTGGATTCCGGCTATCGGC
>CALDKR010000137.1 GCA_937898095.1 uncultured Rhodoluna sp. | reverse complement strand
ACGCGAAAACAGTGTAGTTTTCTTCGGCAGATGCCCTTGAAGCGGGCCGCCTTTCGGTCTTGTTGAGAAAAAAAGGAACCCCAATTGGCGAATATGACACCCTAATCGCCGGTCACGCTTTGAGCCTTGGAGTCACTTTGGTTACAAACAACACCAAGCATTTCAAACAAGTTCCAGAGCTTCGTCTTGATAATTGGCTAAACGGCTAGTCAGTAGCGATTAGCGCAAAAGGCACATACGAAAAACTAGTGCGGCAGCAATAGTTCGCTGGCGACCCAGAAAATTACAAAGGCGCCAATCAGTCCACCCACCAGGGTGCCCATCCATGAAAAATCTTTTTTGATGATCGCAATTGAATTCAAAACGATGCCCACAAGACCGATCGCAAAAATCAGCACTGCCGGCATGAAGATGATTCGACCAACAGCGGCCAGCAAAAACAGTGTTGCAAAAGCTAGCAATAAATAGAGACCCCAAGCGCCAAGCCTGGTCTTTGGCAGTGCGGTCATGTTTATGGCTCTAGGCGGTTCGGGCCTCTAAACAAGAAACCGACTTCGCGAATGTTTGGCTGGTGCAACAGCAACATCAACACGCGAATCAAGCCCATGCCAAAGCCGCCGTGAGCTGGCGCGCCATATTTGAAGAAGTCGAGATAGGTCTGCAGACCCTCTGGCTCTAGACCCTTTTGCTTGACCTGCTCGATCAGCGTGTCTAGGCGGTGCTCGCGCTGCGCGCCGGTGGTGATCTCAGTGCCGCGCCAGATCAGGTCATAAGACTTGGTTAGAGCTGGGTTGCCCTCGTGGCGCATGTGATAGAACGGGCGCACGGTTGCCGGATAGTCGGTGACAAAGACAAACTCGTGACCGTGGGTCTCTTCGGCCCAAGCGGCAATTTGGCGTTCACCTTCTGGGTCAAGGTCGCCACCGCGAACAACTTCGTGGCCGCGATTTTTGATGATCTGAAGTGCATCGTCAAGAGTCACGCGAGGGAACGGAATCGAAGGAACGCGAACCTCAATGCCAAAGTGCTTGAGGATTTCTTCGCCGTGCTTTTCTTTGACCGCAGCGAGAGCGCGGTGAAGCATCTGCTCTTGAATCGCCATGATGTCTTCGTGCGAGTCGATCCAAGAAACCTCGATGTCGACCGAAATGAACTCGGTTGCGTGACGAGAGGTGAATGATGGGTCGGCACGGAACACTGGGCCAATTTCAAAGATGCGGCCGAGGCCCGACATCATTGCCATCTGCTTATAGAACTGAGGCGACTGAGCAAGATAGGCGTTGGTCTCGAAATATTCGAGCTTAAATAGCTCAGCATTTGACTCTGATGCCGATGCCATCAACTTTGGTGAGTGAATCTCAGTGAAGTTGTTTTCTAGCCAGTATTCACGCCAGGCCGCTTCAATTGTGGTCTGAATGCGGAACACAAGATTCATTTCGCTGCGACGAAGGTCAAGGAATCGCCAGTCAAGACGCTTGTCGATCGAGGTGTCGTCGGCGATAGGGCTGATTGGGTCAGCCAGGGTGACGATTTCGAGGTTCTCAAGTTTGACCTCGAGGCCGCCAAGCTTGACGCGCTCATCGTGAATTAGCTGGCCGGTGACCCAAACAAATGAACCGCTGGTCAAAGTTGAAACCTGAGCCGCAAGTGCGTCATCTTCGACTGGCTGCTCGTCAACAACAGGGCGAGGGTAGGTCACCTGAACATCGCCTGATTCGTCACGCAAAATAATGAACTGAATGCGCTTCTGATCACGAAGCTTTTCTACCCATCCACCAAGGGTTACTTGGCCATCTGGGCGCGCTGCTAGGTCTTTGATCAGGGTGCGATTTCTCATAATTGGCAAGTTTAGCCGAGGGTTAGACTTGACCCATGCCCGCTCAACGCATCCACCTAGTTCGTCATGGTGAAGTGCACAATCCAGAGGGTGTTTTATACGGGCGCATCCCTCATTTTCATTTAAGCGAGCGCGGCCATTTGATGGCTCAGGCCTCAGCCGATGAGCTCAAATCGCAAAAGCGCAGCCTCACCGCACTTCATGTTTCGCCGCTATTGCGCACCCGCGAATCTGCCGAGGCATTTCAAAAAACTTTTGGCCTAGAGCCACACATCGATGCCCGCTTGATTGAGCCGACCAACGTTTTTGAGGGTCGCAAAATGAGCTTCAATCACATTGTGATTCGCCCTCACCTCTATTTTCATTTGCGCAACCCATTGACCCCCAGCTGGGGTGAGCCCTTTGAGGCCATCGCCGATCGCATGATTGAGGCCATGACCGAAATCTGGCAAAACACCATCGATGGCGACGCCGTTATCGTGAGCCATCAACTGCCTATCTGGATGGTGCACCGACGCACGGCTAACCTGCCTCTGCCGCACAATCCAAAAAACCGCCGCTGTGCACTTTCGAGCATCACTAGCTTTGAACGCGACAAGTCGGGCAATTTTGTTGAGGTTGACTATCGTGACCCAGCGGCGAAATTTAAATCAATTGATCTAGGTGCCATCTAATGAAGTTCTTTATTCGCCTAATTGCTGCGGTTTCAACCATCGCGCTGCTGAGCGGTTGCGCGGCCAATGACCCGCTGGCCGAGCAGTTTCGCAGCGGCGACAACAAGAATTACATCGCCGGCGATGGCAGCGTGACCGAGTTTGCCAGAGAGAACCGCAAGGCCCCAAACAAATGGTCTGGCATAACCGAATCGGGCGATCAACTCAGCAGCGATCAGCTCAAAGGTGTGCCTCAGCTGATTAATTTTTGGTATGCCGGTTGTGCTCCATGCCGAGCTGAAGCCCCTGACCTAGTGGCACTCGCGAAAAAATATGAGGGCAAGATTCAATTCATTGGCGTGAACGTGCGTGACACTGCGCCAACCGCACTTGCGTTTGATCGCACTTTTGATATCACTTGGCCATCGATTATCGATTCGAAGAGCGGTTCAGTTTTGTTGGCATTCACCGGATTGGTAACTCCGCAAGCTGTGCCAACCACAATCGTGATTGATAAGAAGGGTAGAGTCGCCGCGCGAATTCTCGGCCGTTTCGAAACTTCAATCTTGAAGGCAATGATTCAGCGAGTGGTTGACGAAAAGTGAATCTAGCTCAGCAGATTCTTGGCGGGTCGATGTTTGTCGCGATTCCGATTTCAATTCTTGCCGGATTGGTTTCGTTTTTGAGTCCGTGCGTTCTTCCGCTTGTTCCGGGATACCTCGGATTTGTTTCTGGCAACGCCGCACCGAAATCGCGAATCGTGCTCGGTGCATTTTTGTTTGTGCTCGGCTTCGCCTCAGTTTTTGTTTCGCTCGGAACGGTGTTCGGAGTTTTCGGTGCACGCCTGCACGCATACAGTTTTGTAATTCAACCGATTCTTGGTGCGGTTGTGATCTTGCTCGGGCTAGTAATGATCGGTCAGTTCGGGTTCATGCAGCGCACGGTCAAGCCAAACTGGCGCCCGCGCATGGGGCTGGTTGGCGCGCCGCTGCTGGGCATCGTCTTCGGGCTCGGCTGGACGCCATGCATCGGCCCGACCCTCGCTTCAGTGCTGGCGCTTAGCATCGACTCGAGCCAGGCGGTTCGCGGGCTCGTGCTGACCATCGCCTATTCGATCGGTCTCGGCTTGCCATTCATCGCGATCGAGGCCGGCTTCAGCTGGGCAACTCGTTCGGTAGGTTTCGTGCGCAAGCACATCCGTGCATTTAACATCGCCGGTGGTTTGATGCTCATCGTTCTGGGCACGCTCATGGTCACCGG
>CALDKR010000136.1 GCA_937898095.1 uncultured Rhodoluna sp. | reverse complement strand
CTACTAAAGCGTCGCACCCCGCAGAACATTGTCTGGGGTGGGGCAGCAGGTGCCATGCCGGTTGCCATCGGTTGGGCAGCCGTCACCGGAACAGTGGATGCCGCTGCATGGATTTTGTTCCTGATTATTTTCTTGTGGACCCCACCGCACTACTGGCCACTCTCTATGCGCTATCGCGAAGACTATGCAAACGCAGGAGTGCCAATGCTGCCAGTTGTCCGCAATTCAAATGTGGTCGGAATCCAAATCGTGCTCTACAGCTGGGCTCTTATCGTGTCGAGCTTCCTGCTTATTCCAATCGCGCACATGGGCTGGATCTACACCATCGTCTCAGTCACCACCGGTGGTTGGTTCCTGGTTGAGGCTTATCGCCTATACAAAGAGGGCCAGGGGGCTGACCCACGCAACCCGATGAAGCTCTTTCACGGATCAATTACTTATCTGACACTGCTGTTTATTGCAGTTGCGGTCGACCCGCTAATTCGCTTCTAGTTCTTTATCTCTTCGAGCCTGCGCAGGGCTTCGTCTCGCTCAGCTGAATGATCAACAATCGGCGCGACATAACCATTTGCCAACCCATCGATTAGCACCCAGGGCTCGTGCACGCTGGCACCGCTGATGTGACGCAATTCTGGAATGTATTTGCGAATATAGTCGCCGTCTGGGTCGAATTTATAACCCTGAAGTATCGGGTTGAAGACCCTAAAATACGGTGATGCGTCAGTGCCGCAGCCGGCGGTCCACTGCCAACCGTGAGCGTTAGAGGCAGGGTCGAAGTCACTAAGGTGTCGCTCAAACCAGCTGGCACCGTGTTGCCACTCGATGTGCAAGTCCTTGACCAAGAATGAAGCCACGATCATTCGCACTCTGTTGTGCATCCATCCGGTTTCTAGCAGCTGGCGCATGCCGGCATCAACCATCGGAAAACCGGTCTTGCCCTGCTGCCAAGCCAGCAGGCGAGCATCAGCAAGATCGCCCTCGTCGTATCGCATGCGCGCGAAACGTGGCTCGTAGTATTCAGTTTGCGTGTGAGGGTTGTGCCAAAGAACATCGGCATAAAACTCGCGCCAAGCTATCTCTTTGCGAAACACAACATGGCCAGGCACGTCGGCTAGCTCAGCCAAAAGTGTGCGCGGGTGAATCTCGCCAAAAGCTAATGCGTGGCTCAAATGCGAGGTGCCCGAGAGATCTGCGCGATTGCGCATTTCGTCATAGTCATAGAGGGCGCGATCTTTAAATCGCTGCCAGGTGCGCAGGGCAAACTGCTCGCCAGCCTTGACTTTGAATGGTGCTGGCTTTGACGGCTGCAGAGCCTCTGGGCCGCCGGTGACTTTTAGCCATTTGGCGCCGGTCGCGAGGGCAAACGGGGCATCCCAGCCAATTTCTGACCAGGCGCGAAAAAAAGGCGTATAAACGCGATAGGGGGTAAGGTCTGGTTTTGCGACGGTTCCCGGCAGCACCGCATAGTAGCTATCAATCAGATTTAGTGAAATCGACGCCTTAGCTAGAGCCTCGCCAACAGCATTTTGCTCTTCGACGCCCAATGGATCAAACGCACGGGTTGCAAAAACCTGCCTAACCCCGTGCTCTAAAGCTAGCTCGATGATGCCTATCTCGGGAGCCTGACTGGTCACATTTAGTTGGCCATCAATTGAATCGTCGAGCGCCCTAATCGATTCATAAATCGAATGCTGCCTGATGCCCTCTAGGCTCTGAAATTCATCGCCAGAATAGGCATAAACGGCAATCACCGAGCCGTCAGCCGATGCTTTGATTGCGGCATTCAAAGCCGGATTATCTGCCAAACGAAGGTCACGACGGAACCAAAACATACTGGTCAAAATTAGGCCTCAATTGCTGATTTGCCACGCACTGATAGCCATTGAAAAGTCACTAGTGAAATCAAAAGCGAAGCACCGAGCATGTGAAGTGCGACCAAGCCGGCCGGCACACCGAGGCGCGACTGCAAAACGCCAACAATCGCCTGGCCGATGCCGACTAGAACCAGAAGGGCCAAGACTTTAGTCTGAGAACGCCAGTTTGAAATCGGCAACGCACGATCGTGACGAAGCAGTGAAATCAGTGAAATCAATGCAAGCAACAAAAACACGTATGCCGGGTAGCTGTGCAGGTGCTGCCAAAGTTCAAGGTCTAGTCCATTTCGGCCAGCGTCGGCGTCACCCGAGTGCGGCCCGGCACCGGTCACCATCACACCGACGATTACTGATATCCAGCCAAAAATCGCAATTGGCCAACTGAGTTGATAAACACGAAATGGAGTCGCCTGGTGGGTCGGCTTGATCACGCGCCAAACCAAAACCGAGGCGATCGAGATCATGATGCCGCTAAGCACGAAGTGAGCACCCACGATCCAAGGGTTTAGTCCGGTCCAAACCGTGATGCCACCCAGCACCGCTTGAGCAGCGATTAGCAGAAGTAAGGCCACCGACGGAGTGACTACCGGCTTGCGCTGTCCGGCTGGCTGGCGTGCAGCTGCGACAAGAGTTAGAAGTGCGATAACCAGCAGCACACCGGTGAGAGTTCGGTTTCCGAATTCGATGATGCCGTGAATGCCCATTTCAGGAACCGTGGTGAATGAGTCTTCAGTGCACTTTGGCCAGGTTGGGCAGCCAAGACCTGATGCAGTTAGGCGAACAGCACCGCCGGTCACCACAATCAGAATTTCACTGACGAGCGATGCCCATGCATAGAGACGAAGGCGTTTTGCCGAGAAGATTGCCCAATTTCGCATTTCAGCAAACCTTTCTTGAGGCTAGGGGTTGGCTGGTCAAACACTGCAAGGTAAAGTTGCCTTTGGTTTGTTCCATTCCCAAGTCTTACACAGCTAGACAGAGCCGGCATCGTGGCCAATTTTTGGGAATACTCGCTTGTTTTAGTGAGTTGCAAATCTTGAATACCTAGGGTCGAGATAACCACTCGAATTCCAGACAAACAGGAGGATGACGTGTCAGAGACCATCATCGAGCGCCCCGAACTAGACAGCCTTGGCGTCTATGAATTCGGCTGGTCAGACTCAGACCAAGCTGGCGCCAACGCCCGTCGAGGCATCAACGAAGAGGTTGTCACTGACATCTCTAGTAAAAAAGATGAGCCAGATTGGATGCTCCAAAATCGCCTCAAGGGCTATGAATACTTCTTGCGCAAGCCGATGCCAAGCTGGGGCAGCGACCTATCAGGCATCGACTTCGACAACATCAAATATTTCGTACGCTCGACCGAGCGCCAGGCTCAAACCTGGGAAGACCTGCCAGAAGACATCAAAAACACCTACGAACGCCTCGGAATTCCTGAGGCCGAGCGCAGCCGATTGGTTGCCGGTGTTGCCGCTCAGTATGAATCAGAAGTTGTTTATCACCAGATTCGCGAAGATCTAGAGGCGCAGGGCGTTATTTTTCTTGACACCGACACCGCGCTAAAAGAACACCCTGAAATCTTCAAAGAATATTTCGGCACCGTGATTCCAGCCGGCGACAACAAGTTCGCCGCTCTGAACACCGCGGTTTGGTCGGGCGGTTCTTTCGTTTATGTTCCAAAGGGCGTTCACGTCGAAATTCCGCTACAGGCATACTTCCGCATCAACACCGAAAACATGGGGCAGTTCGAGCGCACATTGATCATCGCCGACGAAGACTCTTACGTTCACTACATCGAAGGCTGCACCGCCCCTATTTACAACTCAGATTCACTTCACTCGGCAGTTGTAGAAATCATCATCAAAAAGAACGCTCGTGTTCGCTACACCACCATCCAGAACTGGTCAAACAACGTCTACAACCTTGTGACCAAGCGTGCAATCGCCCACGAGGGCGCGACCATGGAATGGGTCGACGGAAACATTGGCTCAAAGGTCACCATGAAGTATCCGGCTGTTTTGCTTGCGGGTGAGCACGCTCGTGGCGAGACTCTTTCGGTTGCTTTTGCGGGTGAGGGTCAGCACCAAGACGCCGGAGCCAAGATGATTCACATGGCCCCGCACACCAGCTCTTCAATCGTTTCAAAGTCAATTGCTCGCGGTGGCGGTCGCACTTCATATCGCGGTGAAATTCGCGTGATGCCTGGCGCACACCACTCGGCAAACACCGTGCGCTGTGACGCGCTTTTGGTCGACACAATCTCTCGTTCTGACACATATCCGGCAGTCGACGTTCGCGAAGACGATGTCTCGATGGGCCACGAAGCCACTGTTTCTCGCGTCAGCGAAGAGCAGTTGTTTTATCTGCAGTCTCGCGGCATGGCCGAAGACGAGGCCATGGCCATGATCGTGCGCGGTTTCATTGAGCCAATTGCAAAAGAACTTCCGATGGAATATGCCCTCGAGCTAAACAAGCTCATTGAAATGCAAATGGAAGGGGCTGTCGGCTAGTGACAACCTCTGTTTCAACCGCCCCGGGCGGTTCAGTTCAGCACGGCCTAACCGAGCACTCGCACGGAGCCGATGTGCCAATCCAGACCCGCTCAGAGCGCCTTCGCTCGACCTCGCTAGATGACTTTGCACCAATTAGTCGTCGCGAAGAGCAGTGGCGCTATCTTGATGCCGACCGCCTAAACGGCCTGGATTCAGCCGAAATCGGCGAATACATCGGCGACATCGAAACCAAGGCGCCGGCTGAGATTCAAACTGCGTGGGTCGGCCCAGAGCACCCGGCATTTGGCGTGGCCGGCATTCCTGAAGACCGAACCTCTGCGGCAGCGTGGCAGGCGGCTGCTCAGGCCTATCTAGTCACTATTCCGAGCGACACCAAGCCTGACTGCGAAGTTCAGATCGGCATTAACTCGGAGAGCGACACCCCAAGTGCACTACATGTAATCATCGAGGCCAAGGCGCACTCGCGCGGCACCATCATCCTTGACCACAAGGGCGAAGCG
>CALDKR010000135.1 GCA_937898095.1 uncultured Rhodoluna sp. | reverse complement strand
CAACTCAAAACTGGCTATCTGGAGTTCAGCACTACAGCGGGCACATCAAGGCTGGCACCGGAAAGATTTTCATTCACGGTGAAAGCACCGGTTCGGGGCCATACAACTATGGCGTGCAGTTAGCTCAGCAGGTTTATGCGAATTCAACCGCCTGGGAGATAACCAGCTCAAATTCAGCAGCCGACTCAATCGTCATTGACGGTGATGCTTCAGCCACAACAGCTAATGGCGGTGCAGGTTTAATCAGCTGGGATAACAACAGCGTCGGAACTGCTGGACTTCGAATTGCAAACACTTCGACCGGTGGAATTTCACTTGTCGGTCGCGGTGGAAATAAATTCGTGGCAAATGATGCCACTGACGGCCTTGAATTGCACAGCACAGATGTGCTTGCCAAGTCAGGTGCCATAAACCTGACTGGATCAACCGCCAATACAACCGGCAGTCGCGGAATTACCTTCGGGCGTCGCTTGGCTGCCGTTCCGGTCACGATTGGCTACAAAGCTGGCGTGACGGTTGACGGCGTCTCGATGGCGACCTCGACCTCAAATGTGACAATCAACACCGACACTTTTGGTGCGAACATTGGCAACACGAGTGGCATGACAGCAACTATCGCCACCAGCGGAACTGCTTCAATCTTGCCGGCAACTGCCAGCTTCACCCCTGCATACTGGTCGCTTTTGAACCTAAATTTCTCGACCGATGTGAGTGGTTTGACTATTGGTGGCGCTTCAAACTTGGCAGCCATCACGCTCGACAACATGAAGCCGACCGTGATTAACGGCCCAATTGCTGTGACCGCTGGCAGCGTCACAGTTAACAATGGATACGGTTTCAAGTCGACTTTGGCCGGCGCAGCAATGACCTTCAAGACCACCGAAAATTTCAGTGCCCCGAATGGCACAAGTTCGGCCGCGGCAAACTCGCAGATTTTCCAGACCAACAACGGACCGCTGACCATTTGGACCGACTCTGACGGCAACGGCTCGGGCTATTTGTATTTCGGAAGCTATGCCATCGCGAACACTGCAAATGGCTCGACCAGCCAGCTTACTGGCGGCGGCCGAATCACCATGGCCGGCGGCAGCACGATGGATGCCCAAGGGTATCCGACCGGATACGCTGCCGGCAATGCCACCGATAACCGCGGCTTGGTAATCGGCCGCTTGAACCCGATTTATTCGGGCGGTGGCGATATCGTGCTGCGTGGCGCAACTGCTCAGGTAAACCGCGGAGTTGAGATATGGACAGGAACCACAATCAACTCGGGCAACGGATCGATTTTGATTGACGGCCGCAACACCAATGCCGGTGCCTACACTGCAGTTGCCATTGCAGAGGGCGCAAACAGCTATAACGAGAACACCACAATTCGCTCTAGCAAAGCCACCGATTCAGCAATCACAATCAACGCCAACTCAGCCAAGGGTTGGGGTCTTGAAATGTTCCAAGGCACCGGCGACGGCTGGGGAGCCGTGGTTGCTGCGACTGGCGGCGGCAGCATTGATATCAACGCAACCACCTCAGGAACCACCAGCTACTGGGGAATGATTCTGGGTCGCACCCAGGTGCTGTCGAGCAGCGGTGCAATCAATCTGAATGGTGGCACTCGCGGTGTTCGCCTTGCCTACGGTGGTTATAACAACACTCACATCGGTTCGCGATCGGGTTCAGCGCTTGTCGCAACGAGCTCGGCTGACGTCAACATCGATGCCGACCGCATCAAGACCGACGAGGGAACCACCTATATCAACACCACCGGTGCTGTCGTCGCCGAGCCAATTGCCACAACCAACTGGTCAGAGGGGTCGAACTGGGTTGTGACCACCGGTTCTATCTCGACTCAGCGCCCAAGCTCAATTCGAATTGGTGCCGATCAAGGCACGCGCGATTCAACCGCCGACATGTATGTTGCTGCGCCACAGGTGGCGGCCGGCCCAATCAAGATTTTCTCGGGCACCATCGGTTTGAATGCTAATCTCACCAGCACAGCCTCGGGCGCCCAGATTTTAGTCAAGGCCAGCCGCACTATTTATAGCTATGCATCGCGGGCATATCAGACCAACTATGGGCCGATCACATTCTGGTCAAATTCGGCAATGTCGACGGTCAATAACGGATATGTAGACATCGCTGGCTCGAACAATTTCAACTCAGCCAACGGAACTGCTCAGCCAACCAACAAGGCGACTTCGACCGCAGCGGCTGCAAGTGTCGACACCGGAGACATCACTTTCGGTGGTGGAGTGGCAGACTCTACAAACCCAGACGTTCCGGCCGGCTATGCCTTTGCGCCATCAGGCGTTGGCATGTCAGGTGTTCACCTGAACACAAACACCACGAT
Organism: uncultured Rhodoluna sp.; assembly: GCA_937898095.1. Lineage (GTDB taxonomy): Bacteria > Actinomycetota > Actinomycetes > Actinomycetales > Microbacteriaceae > Rhodoluna. The sequence continues at coordinate 4,470 of CALDKR010000135.1, read as the reverse complement.
ATTCACTGGCGGCGGCGATCTGACTATCCGCGGAAAATCAAACTCAGCCAGCGCTTGGTGGGGCGGCATTCTGATTCGCTACGGCATCAATGCCAACGCAGGAACTGGCCGCATCATTATCGACGGTGATTCTTCTGGAACCACGGCCGACTGGGCCGCCGGAGTTCAGCTGCAGCACGGTGCATGGGGTGGCGCCGCTCGCTATGTCTCGGCATACAGCGGCACTGGCCCAGCAATCAAGGTGACCGGAATCGCTGGCGCCAACGCACCGGGCATCGACGCTAGTTATCACGGCTATTCGTATTCGGGTGGCAGCCCAACAATTCAAACCCTGGGCACTGCCGGAATTGAATTCAACGGCAGTAATCCGGGCACCACCACCTCGGACTATGGTGTCGAACTAAATGGCGCCGGCCTGTTCTCGCGCACTGGTGACATCGTGATCAACGGTGGCTACTCGGGCGTTCGCATGTCTGGCTACTACTACTCAGACCAGTATGTGAACTACCGTGGCTACACAATTTTGGGCGACTATCCAAACGCTTCAATCGACTGGAACTACGACTCGGCAAACCGTGCGGCTGCCAACGTTAAGTTCATCGGCGACCGCTTCAACGCGAGCGTTGGCGTCACCGACACGCAGCTTTATACCACTGGAAATATCTCTATCAAGCCAGCGACCACAACCGGTGCGAATGCAAATCAGTTCCGTGCGCCGGTCTATTGGTATGCAACAACATATTTGAACCCGGCAAGCTTGACCATCGGCGAAGACTTGGGCTCAACCGCGCACACCAATGACATCTATTTGCACGGAACTCAAACTTATGCCGGTGCGGTAAACATTTTCGGTCGCTATGTGACTGTCTACTACCCAATGTCAACCGTAAATACGGCCGCAGGCGTGAAATCGCCTTTTGTAATCAAGGCAGACACGGGTGTGAACATTGGAGGCAGTGCGACGCTGACCGCCACCGGAGCCGTGACTATCGAGAACTCGACCAGCGGCCCGATTTCGCTCAATTCAACAATGACCGCAGGTAACGAGGTTCGCATTACCGCTGCTGGCTCGAGCTACGTCAACCTAAATGGCTACATTTATGTGAACAATTTGCACCAGCAGCTATTGGTCAAATCAGGCACCTACATCACCACTGCCGCCAGTGAGATTTTCAGAACTAACTATGGCCCGATCACGTTCTGGTCAAACGTCAACAACTCAACCACTGCCAACGGCTACATCGACATCGGCAGCTCGGTCACCATCAACAGCGCAAACGGCGCCGCTGCACCAACAAGCAAAGCAATTGCAACCTCAGCCACATATAGTGACAGTGCCGCCACAATCACATTGGCCGGCGGTTTGGCCAGTTCGAGCAACGCCGATATGCCTGCCGGAAATGCTTTTGCGCCAAACAACATTTCAATGGCCGGCGTGCGCATTCAAGGTTCAACCAACCTGGTCTCAGGCGGCGGCAATCTGACCATCCGAGGAAAATCAAACTCTCCTACCAGCTGGTGGGGTGGCGTAATGATTTATTACAGCGGATCAATGCATGCCGGTGCAGGTCAGCTTGAAATTTATGGTGATGCAAGCGGTTCGAACGCTGCCTATAACGCAGGTGTTCAATTGGCTCACGGTTCGTGGAGTGCATACAACCAATACACCTCGGCCTATAACGGCGCAGATTCGGCTATCAAGATCACCGGCCTGGCCGGCTCAAACGCGCCTGGTGTTGACATGGGCTACTACAACAACACCTGGGCTAACACGAACCTTCAAGCCGTTGGCACCGGTGGCGTTGAAATCGCCGGCACCTCAGCTCACACAGGCAACAGCTATTACGGTGTTGAGCTAAATGGCGCCGGAATCTTCTCAAAGGTCGGCGAAATCAAGGTCGATGGCGGCACTGCCGGCGTTAGAACTTCTGGATATGCCGGCAACGGAATTGGCGGTGTCATCATCGGTGACGTCAATAACCTGACCTATGACTGGGCCTACAGCGGCACAGCTCGCTCTGCTGCAAACATTAGGTTCATTGGCGGCCGTTTCAGCTCTTACGGTTCAAACAACTATCTGTATCTATACACAACCGGCGATGTGTCATTCAAGCCGAGTGCGGCCAACGGTTTGTTCACTGGTTCGGTAGTCGTCTATCACTACGGAATGGACATCTCTGACGCAACGAAGGGCCCTGCCAGCTTCACTATCGGAAACGACAAGGGAACCACAAACCAAATAAACGACATTTTGGTTAGCGGAAACGTCAATGCTATGTCTGGTGACATCGAGATTTATGGCTCAACTGTCAACATCTATGGAAACTTGACCACGAATGCAGCCAGCCAGCCGATAAAGGTAAAGGCAAGCTCAAATATTTATTTCGGTTCGGCATTCAGTTTGAAAACCAATCGCGGTGACGTGATTCTTTGGTCAGACTCTGATGTAAGCGGCCAGGGCCGCATTCAAATGCAAAATGCCAACAACATCACCACCACAGCCGCAGCATATTCAACTGCTGGTGCAACCGGTGGTGGTCGCGTGATTATTGCCGGTGGTGCAGCCAATAGCGCTGGCACCGAGCCAACCGGATTTGCCACCTCAACCGAAGCGACATCGGGTGTTTGGTTGGGCTCGCAAACTCAAACTCAAACTATCTGGACCGGTGGCGGTGACGTAATTGTCAACGGAAAAGTGAACTATTCGGCAACCGGATATGCCGGTGTTTCAATGTGGCCAGCACAAACCATCAACTCGGGCAACGGCAAGATTTCAATCACCGGTTCTGCGTCAAATGCTGGTTGGGGCATTGAGACCATGTGGGGATCAAACGGCAAGATGCGTTTGATTTCAAATGGCGGTTCATCAACTGAGCCAGCGATTTCACTCAATGGATCAACGGCCTATGTTAGTGACTCGGGCATCAGAACCTATTGGGGTCTGAATGCCAACGACAACTTGATTCAGGCAACCGGCCCCGGCGGAATCTCAATTATCGGAACCAACCCAGCGAACTCACCGGAATATGGCGTCGAGCTTCAAGGAATCGGTGTGCTTTCTAAGAATGGTCCGATCTTGATCGATGGCGGCACTCGAGGAGTGCAGCTCAACGGCGCCGGTGCATACTATGGCGAGCGCCAGGTAGTTCTTGGCTATTGCAACACCAACATTTGTGTCGACAGTTTGGTCACCAGCAGTTCTGCAGCCAACATCAACATCGTTGGCGACACAATCATCACGCCGGCAACTGCTTCTAACCTGGCGATTAACACCTCTGGCGCTGTTGTTGTCGAACCAAAGGGCAACGCATTCGCGGCCAACACCACCTGGAACTCAAACGCCGGTGGCATTAGCGGTCTTCGCGTTGGCAAAGACTCGGGAACAACAGCTCAGACCTATCGCACCATGCTTGCCGGAACGCAAACCGTAAACGGCGACATTGAAGTGTTCGGTGGCGAGGTGGCGGTTTGTGGTGACATTAGGTCAACCACGGGCACAAACGGAATCTTGCTAAAAGGCAGTGGCAACGTGATTGTCCCGGGCCCAGGAACGACATACATTAACGGAACCGGCACACAGGTTGTTTGCCCGGCAGCAGTCAACAGCACGACATCGTCGCAACTCTTCACCAATGGCACACCAATCACAATTTGGAGTGACGCTGACAACAACGGCCTGGGTGCGGCTGGAATCTATAACGGCACCAACTTGAACACTCACGTTGAAAACGGCGTTGCGATTGCAACCGGCGGAGGAGACATCACGATCGGTGGTGGCCTAGCCGCGACCGACAATGCCCGCGTGCCTGCCGGATATGCATCTGGTTATGGAACCAACAGCTTCTATGGCTTCACCGGAAGCACTGCAGTTGGCGACGGTTATCAATCTGGCGTAATGATTGGAACCTCATCAACTGCGTTGAGCTATCAGACCAAACTACTTTCAGCCGGTGGAAAAATTACCGTTCGCGGTCAATCGACCCCATCAACTAACGTTGCTGGTTATGCATCAATGGGAATTGTCGCCATCGCATCAAACGTCAATGGAACAACAGCGATAGGTGGCGGAACTCAGATTAACGCTGGAGGCGGAAAGATTCTGCTCGACGGCGTGGGTCGCCAGACCAACGGCGCTGTGACAGCAAATGCTGCCGCAATTGAGTTCAGCGCCTGGGGCACCAACCCACCGCCTCAGCAATATTTCACCAAGGTCATTTCGACCAACACCGCCGATGACGCAATTGTGGTGAATGCGAAAACCACCAACGTGACAGCGGGCCACCGTGGACTTTATGCACCATGGGGCGTGACCTTTAACAGCGCCGGCGGCACCGACGTCAATGCCAACATCATCAACGATGAATTCAAGGCGCAGTTCGATGTGAATGGCAAGATCGAAGTGGCCTCGACCTCGGCTTCTTTTGACCGCACGCTAAACGTTGACGGCGAGTGAGTTTTCAACTCAGTTTC
>CALDKR010000134.1 GCA_937898095.1 uncultured Rhodoluna sp. | reverse complement strand
CTGAGCCAAGTCCTGCGCCCTTTTCGATAACGACGCTATGGCCAGCACGGATGAATTCAGAGACGCCTTCAGGTGTCAGCGCGACGCGAGCTTCGAGAACTTTTATCTCTTTAGGAACACCGATACGCATGGTCAGCCTTTCTTGGCAATCGCAGCTGCGATCAATCCGCTAAAGAGTGGATGTGGTCGCGTTGGACGAGAACGTAGCTCTGGGTGGGCTTGAGTTCCTACATAGTATGGATGAACCTCACGTGGCAGTTCAACGAATTCCACGAGATTCTTCTCAGCATAGGTTCCCGAGAAGTTAACTCCTGCTGCAGCGATTTGATCGCGATACTTATTATTTACTTCATAGCGATGGCGATGGCGCTCAGAGATCTGAGTTGCGCCATAGACCTCAGCAACGATGGATCCTGGAGTCAGCTCTGCTTGGTAGAGACCAAGGCGCATTGTGCCGCCCATATCTCCAGACGCCAAGATGTCAACCTGCTCAGCCATTGTGGCGATAACTGGATATTTGGCATCAGCATCAAATTCAGTTGAAGATGCTCCGTCTAGCCCGACAATGTTTCGAGCATATTCAATCACCATGCACTGAAGCCCTAGGCACAATCCCAGCGTCGGAATCTTGTTCTCACGAGCAAACTTAAGGGCGCCGAGCTTGCCTTCAATTCCTCGGACTCCGAATCCACCAGGAACGCAGATTGCATCTACGTCACCGAGGAAAGCCTTCGCCCCCTCAGGCGTTTCGCATGAGTCTGATGGAATCCATTTGATATTGACCTTGCTTGAATTCGCAAAACCACCGGCGCGAAGCGCTTCGGTAACTGACAAATAAGCGTCTGGAAGATCGATGTATTTGCCGACCAGTCCGATAGTAACGGTGTGCTGTGGGTGATGAACCGCATTAAGCACAGGCTGCCAGTGACTCCAGTCGACCTCAGGTGCAGCAGGCAGGCTAAGTTTCTTGATGATGTAGCTGTCTAGGCCCTCTTCGTGAAGCACAACTGGAACGTCATAAATACTTGATGCGTCGGCTGCAGTTACGACCGCTGATACATCGATGTCGCACATCAATGCAATTTTGTTTTTTATGGAATCCGGAAGCTCGCGATCAGAACGGCAAACTACCGCGTCTGGCTGAATTCCAATTGAGCGCAAAGTGGCTACTGAGTGCTGCGTTGGCTTGGTTTTCAACTCACCAGACGCACCTAGATAGGGCACCAGCGACACGTGAACGTAAAACACGTTATCGCGACCAACTTCGTGACGAATCTGGCGTGCTGCTTCGAGGAACGGTTGAGATTCGATGTCACCGACAGTGCCGCCGATTTCAGTGATAATAACGTCTGGTGCAGGCACTTCACTTGCCTGAAGTCTCATTCGGCGCTTGATTTCATCGGTAATGTGTGGAATGACCTGAACGGTATCTCCGAGGTATTCACCCCGACGCTCACGCGCAATTACTGTTGAATAAATTTGGCCTGTTGTGACATTTGCAGATTGCGAGAGATTGATATCTAGAAAGCGCTCGTAGTGGCCAATATCTAGGTCGGTTTCGGCGCCATCATCAGTGACGAAAACTTCACCGTGCTGAAACGGATTCATGGTGCCCGGGTCGACGTTTAGATATGGGTCTAGCTTTTGCATCACCACGCGCAATCCGCGAGCGCGCAATAGGTTTCCGAGACTTGAGGCCGTAAGGCCTTTTCCTAGTGAAGATGCAACACCTCCGGTGACGAAAATGTGTCTTGTCTTGCCGGGTTCCATTGCATCTGCCATGGAACTTTAGCTTATCAGCGAAGGTGACCAAATTGCCCGGCGCGACATGAATTGAGGCGCTAAATTGATCCGAACTCTGCCCTGGCAAGTGCAAGCAATTCTGTCGCATGCTGCTTGGCGGATTCCGACTCATCTAAGCCCGATAGCATTCGGGCAAGTTCTGATATTCGTTCAAATTCAGTGAGGCTGTTGACGCTCGAATTAGTGAATCCACCGTCTGCAGATTTAGACACTCGCAGATGATGATCAGCAAACGCAGCTACCTGAGCAAGATGAGTTACCACAATTACCTGAGCTTGCCTTGCCAGGCGAGCCAGTCTTCTTCCGATCTCGATTGCAGCCGCGCCCCCAACACCGGCGTCAACCTCATCAAATATAAATGTCGGGGCCTGCTCGTTGCGTGCCAGAACAACCTCGAGCGCCAGCATGATTCTTGATAGTTCGCCGCCACTCGCACCTTTATTCAAGGGCCTCGGTTCAGCGCCCGGATACGCACTCAACAAAAACTGAACTGAGTCGAATCCGTGACTGCTTGGGGCATCTAGCGACTCAATCTTGACTGACAAACTCGCACCTGGCATTGCCAACGAACCGAGCTCATCAGACACCAGTCGCTCTAGCTCAACGGCAGCTGACCTCCGAGCTTCGCTTAGCTTGCCGCCTAGCTCCATCAGTTGCTGACCTGCAAGCTCAAGGTCCACTTCTAACTCAGCAAGACTTCCATCGGCATCTTCTATCGTCGACAGTTCTGTTTTCGCATTTTCGTGGAATACAAAGAGCTCCTCTAGGGTGGGGCCAAATTTTCTCAGTGCAGCGTTCAGGGATGCTTTTCGCGATTGAGCTTGCTCTAAATTCAATTCTGCGTCAGACTCGAGGTTGCTTAGATACCTACTTAAATCAGTCGAGGCATCTGCGAGCGCAGACGAGACCTGATGAATTTCTGACGCTAAACGGCCTAACTCTGGGTCAAGAAGTGCAACTTGCTCCAAAGATTTGCGAGCCTGGCCAACCAGCGTTAGCGCATCAACGGAATCAAAATCCTCTGATGAAAGCAAGTTGTGAGCCTTAGCTGCGCCTGCCCTGAGAGCCTCTAAATTTTCGAGAATTTGAATTCTCTCGGCGAGAAGTTCATCTTCGCCAGGCTGGGCATTTAACTGTTCTAGTTCAGCTAAGGCATTTTGAAGATCCGAGATTTTGCGATCACGCGCGTCTGAATTGAGACGCAGATCTGAAATCGTAGACTGCAAAACCTGCCAGCGCGAATAAGTCGACTGAAAGGCGCTCAACAGCTCGAGCAAATCGCGACCAGCAAACTGATCAAGCGCTTCTCTCTGGGCCACTGGCGACTTAAGGCGAATCTGGTCACTTTGCCCGTGCACAACCACCAGTTGCTCGCTTAATTCAGAAAGCAATGCAACCGGAACAGATTTTGCACTAATTGATGCCCTGGTGCGCCCTTCAGCTGAAACAATGCGATTCAGAATTAACTCGCCGTCAGTTTCACCAACCCCAGCCTCATCAAGGCGCGAATTCACAAGCTCAGGATTCCTCAACCACCATCGACCCTCAACAAACGCTTGAGCTTGGCCAGACCTGATTGCAGAACTGTCAGAACGACCACCGAGCAGCAACCCAAGTGCACTCAGCACCATTGTCTTACCGGCTCCAGTTTCGCCAGTGAGCACCGTCAAGCCAGACCCGAATTTGAGTCGAGACTCGGCAATAATGCCAAGGTCTTGGATGTAAATCTCTTCAATCATCCAGAGCTACCTTGAGGGCTCGTTTACGGTTCCGCGCCAGCCCGCAACCGGAAGGCTGAACTTGCGCACTAACCTCTCAGTGAACGATGAATCTCGCAGTCGAGCAAGTTTGACTGATGCAGATGACCTGCTAACCTCAACCCTCGCTCCAGGAGGAAGCTCCCAAGAACGACGACCGTCGCACCATAAAATCCCGTGGCCAGCACTGCGCTGCAAGACCTCTACGGCAATCGTTGCCGATGACTTAATGACCATTGGTCTTGAGAACAAAGCATGTGCACTAAGCGGAACCATGAGTATTGCCTCAACTTCGGGCCAAACCACAGGCCCACCTGCAGAAAATGCATAGGCGGTTGAACCCGTTGGGGTTGAGATAACGATTCCATCGCAACCAAAACTGCTTAGCGGAGAACCTTCGACTTCAATTACAACTTCGAGCATTCGCTCGCGCGCGCTCTTTTCGACCGTTGCTTCATTGAGGGCCCAGGTGCTAAAAACTTTCTCGCCATCAACTATCACGTCTACATTCAGCGTCATACGCTCTTTTATTACATAGTTTCTTGCGACTGCGTGCGCGACTGAAGATGCAAGCTCATCCCGCTCAGATTCTGCCAAAAAACCAACGTGGCCCAGATTTACGCCCATGAGCGGAATGTCGGATTCACGAACGATCTCGGCTGCTTTGAGGATTGTTCCGTCTCCGCCAAGAACCATAGCCAGTTCGACATCATCAGCTGCGACCTGCGTGTTGAATGTCTTAATTTCAGGAACAACTAAATCGTCTTGGCTTTTCGCGTAATGACTAAAGTCAGCGAGGTCTGCCGCCGTCATCACGGGCGAAACTCCTGCTTGAACGAGCTGCCTTGAAACGGCAAGCGCTGCCGCCAACGAGTCATCGCGTCTTGTGTGCGCTACGACAAGTATGTTCCTCATGGCTACCGGCTGTCTTTCGCGATCAAATCTATTTTCTCGTTCCATTTTGAACGATTAACCGGCTCAAGCGGACTTATCCACAAAACATATTCAATATTTCCGTGCGTGCCAGGAAGTTCAGATCTAACCAATCCCCGAACGCCAAGTCCAAGATCATGCGCGCAATCAATAACTTGCCTGATAGCCGAGGCGCGAAGTCTGTGGTCGCTGACTATGCCAGATGCATGAAGCGATTGCTTGCCCACTTCGAACTGAGGTTTGATTAGCAAAACATAGTCAGCGGTTGGCGCTACAGAGGCTATTTGAGCCAAAACCAAAGTAAGCGAAATGAACGAGAGATCGGCAACCACAATGTCGAACTTGAACCTAGCTGCGTTCCATCCTGTCAATTGCGCAAGGGATTCTATGCTTAGGTCTCGAGCATTAAAGCCTTCGATACTAGTCACCCGTGGGTTTGCATGAAGCTCCGAAACCATTTGGTCATGACCTACATCAATCGCCAAAACATGGTTGGCACCACGTCGCAAAAGCACATCGGTGAAACCGCCGGTCGAAGCACCAACGTCAAGCGCGATTTTTCCGACAACGTCAATTGCCGCAAATTCATCTAACGCCTTGGCTAACTTGTGCCCTGCGCGACTTACGTAGTCGACGGCGTCGAGCACGACAATTTCAACACCATCAACAACTGGCTGAGATGATTTCTTTGCAGCGCGGCCACCGACCATAACTCGTTTGGCCTCAATCAAACTTGATGCGTGATTTCTAGACCTTGCAAGGCCGCGTTCAACTAATTCAATGTCTAATCTCAATTAGGGCACCTGGGTGCCGTTTTGACTGGGCGAAACACCAGAATTATCGTTCAATTCCACCTCGAGATTGTCGCGAATTCGAGTGAATTCACCAATTTGCTCATCGAGTGGCAGTGCTACGATTCGATCAAGCTCGTGTGAGATTTGTTCTAGCTCATTTGAAGACATAACAAGAAGCCTATTCGTATAGCTCAGCTGGAATGTTCAGGCCATAAATGGGCACTGGGCTGGAATAAATAGCGGCGCAGGCAGCCCGCAGCGCACCAATTCCCTTGGGTTTGCCTGAAACCAATTTCATAACGTTATTGCGCAATTCAATGCGAGCATCAAGACACTCAAAACCCCCGGCGACCGCGCGTGGGGCTTCGTAGCCCTGCACTAACTCCATCAAAGATTCAAGGATAAAAGCTGGGCGGCCTTCCGGCTTGACGCCTAAAACTTCTTTACGAGTGCTGACACCGGTCATAACTAGAGCCGATGGAATGCCGGCGCGATTTGCACCAGTGATGTCAGTGTCGATTCGATCACCTACAAAAAGCGGTGATTTAGCGTCAAAATGATCAACTGCCGCCTGAAAAATCGCTGGCTCCGGCTTGCCTGCAACAAGAGGCAATTGCCCAACGGCAGTGTGAACCGCTGACACAAGTGTGCCGTTACCGGGGGCAAGGCCTTTTTCTTGCGGCAAAGTCCAGTCGCTGTTGGTGGCAACCCACTTCGCACCGGCTTGAATTGAGAAAGCTGCCTCTGCAAGATCTCGCCAAGACACGTCGGGGGCAAAACCCTGAATCACCCCAGCAGGCTGGTCGTCAGATGAACTAACTAGTTGAAACCCACCCTGGACAACGCGCTCACGAAGACCGGCACCGCCAACAACCAAGACCTTTGACCCCGGCTCGATCAAAGATGCAAGCAAATCAACCCCAATTTTGCCTGAGCCGATAACGTCAGCAGGTTCTGCAACAACGCCAAACCCTGAAAGTTGCTCGACAATAGCCTCTGAAGTTCTCGAAGAATTATTTGTCACGAAACCGATTGGAATACCCATTTCAGCCAACTGACTTAGAGCTTGCGGCGCTCCCGCAATTGCATTTTTACCTTCGTAGATCACGCCGTCTAAATCAGCCAGCAAAACATCGAAGTGATCCCAAATTTTAGCGGTCACGCTTTGGCCCCATGCCTGATGGTTTAATCGGACCGCGATTCTCTCTAGGCTGGTCAGCCCGATTGCCAAAACCACGATCTGCGCCTGTGCGTTCTGATCTCACTCGGTCACCCAAAGGTGAACGATCAG
>CALDKR010000133.1 GCA_937898095.1 uncultured Rhodoluna sp. | reverse complement strand
TCACAGTTACTTTCAAAATCACGGATGGCGCGCTCGCGGGAGCCAAGCTTCTCGCCTGGACGACCACCCCGTGGACGCTGCCGACGAACTTCGCGCTCGCGGTAGGCCCTGAAATTGAATATGCGGTTGTTGTCGCCGGGCCGAATGGTGCCGCCGATGGTTCGCCAGCCGGTTCGAAATTTGTTTTGGCCAAGTCGCAGGTTGGTGCCTATGCAAAAGACCTTGGCTATGCCGACGCTGATTCTGCACTCGAGGCCATCGCCGAGACCGTTGCTGGCGCTGAGCTTGATGGCTTGCGCTATGAGCGCCTATTTGACTACTACGCAGACCAAACCAAGTTCGAGACGGCAAATGCCTGGCAGGTTCTAGTCGACTCGTATGTCACCGATGGCGACGGAACCGGAATCGTTCACCAGGCACCTGCCTATGGTGAAGACGACCAGCGAGTTTGTAATGCAGCCGGAATTCCGACCTACGTGTCAATCAATGAGCGCGGTCAATACAACTCGCTCATTGAAGAATTCGCCGGTCAGCATGTTTTTGATGCCAACAAGCCAATTTCTCAACATCTAAAGGCCGCCGGCCGCGTGCTTCGCCAGGCGTCTTATGAGCACTCTTATCCGCACTGCTATCGCTGCAAGAACCCGCTGATCTATAAGGCAGTTTCGTCATGGTTTGTCGAAACCACAAAGCTCAAAGACCGCATGCTTGAGCTAAACCAAGACATCAACTGGATTCCTGAGCACACCAAAGACGGTTCATTTGGAAAATGGCTCGAAAACGTTCGCGATTGGGCGATTAGCCGCAATCGCTTCTGGGGTGCCCCGATTCCGGTCTGGAAGTCAGACGACCCGAACTATCCGCGCATCGATGTCTATGGATCTCTGGACGAAATTGAGGCTGATTTTGGCGTTCGTCCAGCAGATTTTCACCGTCCAGTCATCGATGAATTGACTCGACCAAACCCAGATGACCCGACTGGCAAATCGACCATGCGTCGTGTGCCTGAGGTTCTTGACTGCTGGTTCGAGTCAGGCTCAATGCCGTTTGCTCAGGTGCACTATCCATTCGAGAACCGCGAATGGTTCGAGAGTCACAGTCCCGCTGACTACATCGTTGAATATGTCGGTCAAACTCGCGGCTGGTTCTATACGCTGCACGTGCTTTCAACGGCACTATTTGACCGCCCAGCATTCAAGTCGGCCATTTCACACGGCATCATTCTTGGCAACGACGGCCAAAAGATGTCAAAGTCACTGCGCAACTATCCTGACGTCAACGAGGTCTTCGATCGAGATGGCGCCGACGCAATGCGCTGGTTCTTGCTTTCGAGCCCAATTCTTCGCGGCGGCAACCTAATCGTCACTGAACAGGGCATCCGCGAAGGTGTTCGTCAGGTGCTATTGCCGCTGTGGAACACCTATTACTTCTTCAGTCTTTACGCCAACGCCTCTGGTTATGAAGCCAAGCGCTCAGTTTCATCGACCGATGTGCTCGATCGCTACTTGCTCTCAAAAACTCACGACCTAGTGGTTTCAGTTGAGTCTGCGATGAATGGCTACGACTCTTATTCGGCAGCCGGTTTGCTGCGTGATTTCGCCGACGTGCTTACAAACTGGTATGTCCGTCGTTCGCGCGACCGCTTCTGGGAGGGCTCGGCTGAGGCATTCGACACGCTCTATACGGTGCTAGAGACCGTCACTCGAGTGGCCGCTCCGCTCTTGCCGATGGTGACCGAGGAAATTTGGCGCGGTCTGACCGGCGGCCGAAGCGTTCACCTTCAAAGCTATCCAGACGCAAGTGAATTGCCACACGAGGCTTCATTGGTCGAGGCAATGGATCTCGTGAGAACCGTAAGTTCAGTTGCGTCTAGCCTGCGCAAAGCAAACTCACTCCGAGTTCGCTTGCCACTTTCGAAGTTGACCGTTGTCACCAAAAATGCACAATCACTCAGTGAATTTGCTTCAATCGTTGCCGAAGAGCTCAATGTGAAGTCAGTTGATTTGGTTGAGCTGTCACTCGACTCAACCAGTGAGTTCGGCGTGATCAAGCGCCTAACTGTGAATTCACGAGCTGCTGGACCGCGCATTGGAAAAAACGTTCAGTCAGTTATTCAGGCAGCCAAGGCTGGCGATTGGTCAGAGGTTGATGGTGTAGTCGTAGCTGGCGGCATCGAACTAGTTGATGGTGAATACGAGATCGATTTGGTTGCAAATCTGGCCGGTGAAGCTGAGCAGGCAAGCCAAGCGAATCTGATTGGCATTTTGCCATCTGGGGGTTTCTTGCTGCTTGACGGTTCGGTCACTGCTGAGCTTGCAGCTGAAGGCCTGGCTCGCGACGTGATTCGAGCAGTGCAGCAAGCCCGAAAAGACGCCGACCTTGACGTGAGCGACCGTATTCGCCTGGCCATTTCAGCCGACGCCGCAGTTCTTGCTGACGTCACAACTCACGCCGAACTGGTCAAGTCTGAAACGTTAACCATCGAGCTTGATCTGGTTGAATCCACTGACCTTGATAACGCGGTTTCAGTCGGAGACAACCAACTTGTTGCAGTTGCGGTGGCCAAGCTTTGAGTTCTGGCAACACCGAAAGACACTGGGTCGAACAAGCCGCGCTAGTTGAAAAGGCGCTGCTCGCGCGCAACCCCGAGAACAAGCCGCGCCCAAGGCTCGAGCCAACTCGTCGCGCAGTCGACCTGCTAGGTGACCCACAAGCTGCCTATCGCGTTATTCACATCACCGGCACCAATGGCAAAACCAGCACAGCACGCTTGATTGAGCGCTTGCTGCGTGAAACCGGGTTGCGCACCGGGCGATTCACTAGCCCACACCTGGTCACTTTCAATGAGCGAATTTCTATCGACGGTGAACCGGTGTCAAATGAGATTCTGGTTGAGATTTGGAATGAGATCGAGCCAGTGCTTGATCTAGTTGATGCCCAGCTCGAGGCCGAGGGTGAAACCAAGCTCACATTCTTCGAGGCACTTGCGGTGCTCGGATTCGCAATTTTTGCCGATGCCCCGATTGACGTTTTGGTGCTCGAAGTTGGCATGGGCGGCGAGTGGGATTCAACCAACGTTGCTGATGGCGATGTGGCTGTCTTTGCGCCGATTGCACTCGACCACACCAACCGCATCGGCTCGAACATAACCGAGATTGCTCAGACCAAATCGGGCATCATCAAGCCGGGCTCGATTGTGGTTAGCGCAGCTCAATTGCCAGAGGCAGAGGCAGTGCTTCGCAAAAAGTCTGCAGAGCTCGGTGTCGAAATTCACTTCGCTGGCGATGATTTTGAAGTTCTCTATTCGACACCAACCAAGATTGGCCAGCAACTCTCGGTCAGGTCTTTGACTTCGGAATATTCAGATTTGCAGCTGCCATTGCACGGTGATTTTCAAGCTGAAAACGCGGCACTTGCGCTAGCTGCAGTTGAAGCCTTTTTGGGCGGTGGCCAGCAGCGATTGCTTGACGACGTTGTGCGAGTGGCCATGGCCGATGTCGCCTCACCCGGCCGACTGCAGGTCATCGACGTTGATCCTTTGGTGATTCTTGACGGTGCGCACAATCCTCATGGCGCAAAGGCGGTTGCTCAAACGTTGGCAAAGAATTTTGGCTCACCTGAGCTCGCTGCTGTGGTTTCAATGGTCGAAGAAAAAGATTCAAGCGCATTCATCGAAGAACTCAAAGGCGCAGTTTCACACTTTGTTGTCACCCAGTCGGCATCTGATCGCGCTAAGCCTGCTGGTGCGCTGGCTGAAGAAATTCAGGACAAAGTCGGGTCTGCAAAAGTTTCAGTTCAGCCAAATGTTTTGAGTGCAATCGAGCAAGCTAAGAGTTTGGTGAAAAACACCAAAAATGGTGCTGTGCTCATAACAGGCTCGCTTACGCTCGTTGGTGAAGTTCTTGCAAACAAGCAGAGAGAGGCCGAACTAGATGGCTAATCAAAATTCAGGCTCAGACAACCTGGCCAAGCCAAAAGTGCGTCAAAAGTCAACCCAACGTGCGCTCGCATCGATGCTGTTCGCGTTCGAGGCATTCGTGGTTTTCTTTGGTCTTCTCGGCACATTCATGCTCAAGGGTTTTGATGGCCCAACCGTATGGGCAATCGGGCTATCGCTCAGCTTCTTGATGATTGCTACTCCTGCCATTCTCGGAAAACCTGGGTCTTATGCCTGGGGCTGGTTGCTCCAATTGATTGTTCTAATGCTTTCAATCGTGGTTGCGGTCATTAATCCAACTATTGGCGCGGTCTATATCATCGTTGCTGTAATTTTCATTGGCCTCTGGATCTGGGCAATGGTCGCAGGTGCCGGAATCGATGCAGCGCGCAAGGTTTATCTAGAAACTCAAGAGCTACTCAAAGAGGAGAACTAATGTCAGAACTTCAGCAGACCCTGGTCTTGATCAAGCCTGATGGCGTCAAGCGCAATCTGATCGGAGAGATTATTGCTCGCGTTGAAAAAAAGGGCTATCGCGTTGCAGCTCTAAAGCTAGTGCAGCCAACACGTGAGCTCTTGGCAGCGCACTATGCCGAGCACGAGGGCAAGCCTTTTTATGAGCCGCTGGTCGAGTTCATGATGAGCGGCGAGGTTGTCGCAATCAAACTAGAGGGCAACCGCGTCATCGAAGGTTTTCGCTCACTAGCCGGCGCAACCGACCCAACCGTTGCGGCACCAGGCACCATCCGTGGTGATCTAGGTCGCGACTGGGGTCTAAAGGTTCAGCAGAACCTAGTGCACGGCTCAGACTCACCTGAATCTGCAGAGCGCGAATTGGGTCTTTGGTTTAGCTAAAAGACTGAGATTTGGGTTTAGCTAAAAAGCTTGACCCACAGTGGCCAGAATTTCACCAAAATAATTAGCGCCATGGTGACCTCGGTTAGAACCGCATAAACCCAAGCCCAGTCATAGGCGCTGACAAAAAATCTGATGGTTCTGGTCGGCACCCAAATAAAGCCTTCGCGAGCACCAAACAAAATCGTCGCCCAGAACATTGGAATCATGCCGAACCAGGCAACCATGCAATAAGGGCAAAGAGCGCCAATGTCGTTGATTGCGGCGTCGGCTAGCCAAAGCACGAAAATGAATCCGAGCGAGATTCCAACGCTAAAGGTGACCCAAAACCAGCGGGCGAACTTTGCACCGGCGAAAATCGCCATTCCTACGACAATCGGCGCAATGAATGCACCGAGGCCAATTAGAGGGTTAGGAAACCCGAAAAGCTTGGCTTGCCAGCTCAGCATCACTGACTTGCATGAAATGAATGAAGCAATGTCACAAGAGAGTGTGGCATTTGGGTCGGCTGCAACGTGCAGGCGCTCAATGGTCAGCGCAAAAGCGCCAAGCCAGCCGATGATTCCGCCGATAACCAGCACCCAAGCAAGAGATTTCGGTGCTTCAATCAGGCTTGAGTTTTTAGTCGTGCTACTGTTCACGACTTCAGTATGACACGCAGATTGAGTGACTTTTAGCCGACCAGCTGGCATACTGAGTGAAGTTGAAATTAGACCACAACTAATTCGACTGAAGATTTAGCGAGAACCTGCGAAGTCGTCGCGCAAGACCCATCGGGCAGCGTCAGCCGCAAACAAAAAGAGTTACTCGCCGCAGATTTGGTTGTTCACAATCGTGAACAGCAACGATTTACGCCTCAATGGCTGGTGAGTGTGGCCCAGCATTAGGCAGCTTGGAGCACGCCAGAAATGGTGACTAACAACGATTCAAACGCACCTGTTTCAAATTCAGACGAAACAAGCTCAAAGCCAGCTTCTAAAGCAAAGGCCTTGGCAACTCGAAAACCAGCTGCGTCAGCCGCAAAAAAGGCAGCCCCTAAGGCAACGGCCCCTAAGGCTGCATCAAAGACCTCGGCCAAGTCGGCAAAGCCAGCAACCAACGATCCAGTCGCCGAATCCGATTCTGAAACCGTGATTGCAAAGTCATCTTCACGTGGCTCGCGTTCAAAAAAACCAGCAGCAGACAAAACAGCTGAAACTAGCGGCGACGTTGACATCGAGATAGCGGCGACCCCGAAGTCACCAAGCAAACGCGGCCGCAAATCCGCAGCAGGGGCCAACACTGAGACGGCGAGTGAGACAACTCTCGAACTTGCGGGTTCGACCGCTTCGGCAGTCTTGACCCCGCCAAGTGCAACTTCACTCATGTTCATGGCGCCTGATTTGCCGACACCTAAAGTCGACCCGAAGCGCGGTCGCATGGTCGACGACAAGCCAGAGGGCGAAGAAAGCCACCTGCGTCGTCGATCGCGTCGTCGCGCGGGTGAAGCCACCGAGGGCGAGCAGGTTGCACCTAATACCGTTGTCAAAGTTCGCACCCCTCGCGAGCCAAAAGAACTTTCAAATGAGCCACAGCGCGTCAAGGGATCGACTCGCCTAGAAGCCAAAAAGCAGCGCCGCCGTGATGGCCGCGATGCCGGCCGCCGCCGCAGTGTGATTACCGAGTCTGAGTTCTTGGCTCGTCGCGAAGCAGTCGATCGCTCTATGGTTGTGCGCTCTAAAGACGGCAAGATTCAAATTGGCGTTTTAGAAGACGGCATCTTGGTTGAGCACTATGTGGCCAAGGCGTCAGAAGCATCACTAATCGGCAACGTCTATCTAGGCAAGGTTCAGAATGTTCTTCCTTCAATGGAGGCCGCATTCGTCGACATTGGCCGTGGTCGAAACGCGGTGCTGTATTCAGGCGAGGTCGACTGGGAGCTTGCCGAGACTGGCAATCAGCCGCGTCGAATTGAACTTGCATTAAAGTCTGGCGACACTGTTTTAGTTCAGGTCACCAAAGATCCTGTCGGACAAAAAGGTGCTCGCCTAACCAGCCAGGTTTCACTGCCTGGCCGCTACTTGGTATACGTGCCAAACGGCTCAATGAACGGAATCTCGCGCAAGCTGCCTGACTCAGAGCGCGCTCGCTTAAAGAAGATTCTGAAAGAGATTTTGCCTGAAGATGCCGGCGTCATCGTTCGTACTGCAGCTGAAGGTGCCACTGAAGAGCAGTTGACTCTAGATGTGCAGCGCCTGCAAGCCCAGTGGGAAGACATCCAAAAGAAGGTCGAAAAGGGCCAGGCTCCAGCGATGCTGCACTCAGAGCCTGACCTGCTGGTGAAAATTGTTCGAGATGTCTTCAATGAAGACTTCCAGCGCATGATCATCTCTGGTGAAGATGCTCGTGAGACCATCGAAAGCTATCTCGCCTCAGTAGCCCCTGATCTTCTTGAGCGAGTTTCGAAATACGAGGGCACCAAAGACGTCTTCGATGAATACCGCATCGGCGAGCAGATTGCTAAGGCTCTGGACCGCAAGGTTTATTTGCCTTCAGGTGGCTCTCTGGTCATCGACCGCACTGAAGCAATGACCGTGGTCGACGTCAACACCGGAAAATTCGTCGGCTCGGGCGGAAACCTCGAAGAAACAGTCACCAAGAACAACCTAGAAGCTGCGGAAGAAATCGTGCGCCAGCTTCGTTTGCGCGACATCGGTGGAATCATCGTGGTCGACTTCATTGACATGGTTCTCGAGTCAAACCGCGACCTTGTTTCAAGGCGACTAATGGAGTGCCTAAGCCGCGACCGAACCAAGCACCAGGTTGCCGAGGTAACCTCGCTCGGACTGGTTCAGATGACCCGCAAGAAGCTGGGCATTGGGCTGCTAGAGGCTTTTAGTGAACCCTGTGAAGCTTGTGCTGGTCGAGGTGTCATCGTTCACCACGAACCAATTATGCGCTCAAAGAACATCGGCCACGAAGAGAACTATTCGGGCAACAACGGCAATTCAGGCCAGGGTGGCGGCAAAAACAAAAAGAAAGACCGCAACCGCAACAACCAAAAGCCTGAGCCTGCCAAAGTGGTCACACCAGAGCGCGCAGTTGAACTGGGCAGCGTGATCAGCAAGATTGCTGCATCAACCGTTGCCGCACATGAGGCAGCCGGCGAGCCGTCTCCGATTGTGGTGCCTGTGACCAAGTCAGCCGACACGCCGACTGAGGTCACCGAAAAAAACACTGACAAACTTCTAGAAGCCGTCCTGGATGCGCTTCCAGAGCCAAAGGCACCAGGGCAGGGAAGGCGCAAACCGCGTCGCGCCAGCAGCTCTAGCGCTGCGGCAACATCGGTCGAACAGCAAAATTAGTTTCGCTAAACGTTTGACCACATCAGAAACGCAATGTAGACTGAACCCTCGTTGCCGTTGCTGAAACAGCAGGTAAATTAATCAAGACTTTTGAACAAAGGGTAAAACCGTGGTTTTCGCAGTAGTCCGCGCAGGCGGCCGTCAAGAGAAGGTGTCAGTAGGCACCATTGTGACCCTAGACCGTGTTAAGGCTGACGCCGCCGGCAACATCGAGCTTCCAGCTCTATTGCTAGTTGATGGCGACAAGGTCACTTCAGATGCCAAGGCGCTAGCTAAGGTCAAGGTCACCGCTACCGTCCTAAACGACCTACGTGGTCCAAAGATCATCATCCAGCACTACAAGAACAAGACCGGCTACAAGCGCCGCATGGGTTTCCGCTCTGAGCTAACCCGTGTTCAGGTCACCGAGATCAAGTAAGGAACTGACCGAAAATGGCAAGTAAAAAGGGTGTTAGTTCGACCCGAAACGGTCGCGATTCAAACGCACAGCGTCTTGGCGTAAAGCGCTACGCAGGTCAAGAGGTCAACGCAGGCGAGATTCTAGTTCGTCAGCGCGGAACCCACTTTCACCCGGGTGCAAACGTGGGCAAAGGCAAAGACGACACTCTGTTCGCTCTTGCTGCCGGTTCAGTAGCATTCGGAACCAAGGGCGGCCGCCGCGTTGTAAACGTGGTTGAGGTTGCCTAAGCGATAGCTAAACTTCAGAAATCGGCGAGCCATTGGCTCGCCATTTCTTTTTGTATCCCACAAGTCTTTGAGGAGGGTTTGTAAATGGTTTCATTCGTTGATCAAGTGACATTGCACTTGCGCGCAGGAGATGGCGGCGACGGCTGTGTTTCAGTTAAGCGCGAAAAGTTCAAACCCCTTGCTGGCCCAGACGGTGCAGACGGCGGCCGTGGCGGCTCAATCAGCCTTATTTCAGACCCAAACGTCACCACTCTTCTCGACTTTCACTTTCACCCTCACCGCGCGGGTGGCGACGGTGGTGACGGCGCTGGTGACTTTAGAAACGGTCACCACGGCGAGCCTCTTGTGCTGTCGGTTCCGGTCGGAACAGTTGTGAAAGACGCCAACGGCAAACTCATCGCCGATTTGTCTGAACCGGGCATGGAGCTCGTGGTTGCCGAGGGCGGCATTGGCGGCTTGGGTAACGCAGCCCTATCCAGTTCTAAGCGCAAAGCACCTG
The DNA here is from genome assembly GCA_937898095.1 of uncultured Rhodoluna sp. Taxonomy (GTDB): domain Bacteria; phylum Actinomycetota; class Actinomycetes; order Actinomycetales; family Microbacteriaceae; genus Rhodoluna. The sequence goes on along the minus strand of CALDKR010000133.1, from coordinate 826 downwards.
GTTTCGCACTCTTGGGTGTTCCTGGTTGGCGCGGCGACGTAATTCTCGAACTCAAGAGCGTTGCAGACGTAGCCCTAGTTGGATACCCATCTGCCGGAAAATCCTCGCTGATCGCTGCGCTGAGCGCGGCGCGACCAAAGATTGCTGACTATCCATTCACCACTCTTCACCCAAATCTCGGTGTAGTACAGGCTGGCGACACTCGCTTCACCATTGCCGATGTTCCCGGACTTATCGAGGGTGCCAGCGAAGGCAAGGGTTTGGGGTTGCAGTTTTTGCGCCACGTTGAGCGCTGTTCTGCACTACTGCACGTGCTTGACTGTGGCACCCTAGAGCCGAACCGCGATCCAATCAGTGACCTAGACAAGATTCTGGTCGAACTAAACGCATATCAGGTTCCTGAGGGCGAGATTCCGCTAACCGAGCGCCCTCAGCTAATCGCGTTGAACAAAGCCGACATTCCAGACGCCAAAGAGCTTGCCGAGTTCGTCAAGCCCGAGCTAGAAGCCCGCGGTTACGAGGTATTCATTATTTCGGCCGTGACTCACGAAGGACTTCGAGAGCTCAATTTTGCCTTGGCAAAGCTTGTTTCAGCCGCGCGCCTCGAGCGCGAGGCGCAGCCTGTTAAGCCTCGAATTACCTTGATGCAAGAGCGTCGCGATGAAGGCAACTTCACAATTCGCAAAGAGATGTGGGGCGACGAAGAGATCTTCCGTGTGCTCGGCGCAAAGCCAGAGCGATGGGTTGCGCAAACGATGTTCGCAAACGAGGAGGCAGTCGGTTATCTCGCCGACCGCCTCGGCAAGATTGGTCAGATCGGAAGAGC
>CALDKR010000132.1 GCA_937898095.1 uncultured Rhodoluna sp. | reverse complement strand
AAAAAAATACCGTTTTGGCAAAATAGTATCGGCAAAAAAGTATTAGATGCTCGCAAGACCCGCAGAATCAAGGCAAAGCGTGTATTTTTGCAACCGCTTTCTTGGTGACGCAGAAGTGCCTTAAAACAGCGATTAGGAAAATTAGTGTTATGAATCCGTTACCGCCAAAAATCAAACACCCAGAAGAAATTGCCCAAAATCTGCTCGGCAAGCCGGCTGCGCTTGAGGTCATTCCACCGAACCCTTTTCACTCATTTAGAAGCTTTTCGCACGATTTTCCAGCTGAGATTGCACGCTGGCAATATCATCCGGAATATGAAATTCACCTCATTCGCGAGGGAACCGGCAGTTATCTAATCGGCGACGTAATTGGCACATTTGAGGCAGGGCACGTTGCCTTCATTGGTTCTGGTTTGCCACATGACTGGATGAGCAATCTTGAGCCAGGGCAGATTATTAAAAACCGCGATGCAGTGATTCAGTTTTTGCCCGAGTTCATCAATGGGCTTATGGAATCCATGCCTGAACTTCGTGACCTAAAGCCGCTTCTCAAAGAATCAAGTCACGGTGTGATCTACACCGGCGAGACAGCCAAGCGCGCCGCGAAAGAAATTGAAGCTGTTGGCTCGAGTCACGGCACTCGGCGCATTCTGCATCTATTGGCGCTCTTGGTTACCTTTGCCGAGGCTCCAAAAAATGAGAAGCAACTGATTACAAAGCAGTGGTTCACTCCCAGCGCAACCGATGAAGGAATCACCGCGGTTGAGTCTGGTGTGAAATACATTTTCGATAATTTGACCAGAAACATTCGTATGTCAGAGGCCGCAAAAATGGCCCACATGTCAGAGCCGACCTTCTCGAAATATTTCAAGAAAGCCAGTGGCCTGACTTTTAGTGAGATGGTTAGAAAGATGAGAATCTCGCATGCTTGTCGATTGCTTGAAGACACCAACGAAACCATCTCGAGCATTTGCGCAGCTAGCGGTTATACAAACTTGGCTAACTTCAATCGACAATTCTTGGCCGAGATGAATATGACGCCATCGGCTTATCGAAACCTCGATGATCGCAAGCGCCCTAAGAATGAAATTCTGAGCCTCGGGCTTGTCGCCGAATAATTTAGTTTCGAGTTTTCGACTAGCTGTGCTCTTTAGGAATCCGGTCGCGATCACTGGTGGCGGCGGTGTATCCGTGCGGAATAGGTTTGCCATCTGACCCAAGGCCGACGAACACTATGTGATCAACGGTCAAAATGTTTTTGCGTGTCACCATGTTTCGCACCTCAGCGCGCATCGTGATTGAGGTTGTTCCAAATTTGGTAGCAACCAACCCCATCTCAATCAAATCGCCCTCGATAGCCGAAGCCACGAAGTTGATTTCAGAGATGATTTTGGTCACCACGCGTCGATTGCCGAGTTGCAAAATCGCATAGATAGTTGCCTCTTCGTCAATCCAGCGCAGCAAACTGCCACCAAAAAGAGTGCCGTTAGCATTCAGGTCTTCGGGTCGCACCCACTTGCGAGTGGTGAATTCAATCTCAGACAATGGCACCCCTAACATGACTTTGTTATGACATTATCACATAACAAAAAATTTAAGTGCTAGAGAGCTTTTCTTCAGTCAGGTTTGTAGTGGATTAATTTCGAGGCGCTAGCCCTAGCCAAAAAGCGATAGTAGGTCGGCCACTTTAGTTTGATCATTCAGTGGGTGACGCATAGCAAGCTCACCGTGAACTGTGTATCGGTTATTTCTGCCAACTTTTTCTTTTACCAAATAGCCAGCTTCAACCAGGTCATTGAGAATTCCCGCTGTAGCGCGCGATGTAATGCCAACCTTGGCAGCAATTTGGTCAACCGTTAGCTCTGAATTTTGAGCTATCGCCGCGAGAGCATGCCCGTGGTGTGTCAGAAAAGTCCAATTCGCCATGCCCCTATTCTCCTACGGCAGTGCGCTCGCTCGACTGAATGGCTCCGTTTCGAGTTGCAGCAAAACTAGCAACAATTGCGATCGTCAAAATTGCCACAATCACTCCTAATGAGATCAAGGTTGGAACCTTGACAAGGTCGTGAAGGCCCATTTTTATGCCGACCCAAATAAGCACTAGTGACAGGCCAAGTTTCAGATAGACGAATCTTGGCATCAAGTCAGCTAGCAAGAAATACATCGCACGCAGTCCGAGAATTGCGAAAGCATTCGCTGTGAAAACAATGAATGGCTCTGACGTGACGGCGAAAATAGCGGGTATCGAGTCAACGGCGAAAATGATGTCGGTGAACTCAATAAGTGCTAGAACCAAGAAGAGCGGGGTCGCCAATAAGGCTCCGTTTTTGCGAATAAACAGTTTTTGCCCGTGATACTCACTTGTGGATGGAACACTTTTGGAAAACCATCTGTAGAAGGCCGAATTTGAGGGATCCTCGTGTTCGCTGCGTTTTCTAAGCATCTGCAGACCAGTGAAAATTAAGAACGCGGCAAATACGTAGAGAACCCAGGCAAAGCTCTCAAGAATTGCAGCGCCGGCGGCGATAAAGATGCCCCTGAAAACCAGCGCGCCGATTACACCGAGAAACAGAACTCGATGCTGAAATTTTCTGGGCACCGCCAAGCTGGCAAAAATTATTGCCCAGATAAATACGTTATCCACCGCAAGAGACTTCTCAATTAGAAATCCTGCGAAATATTGCTGGCCATATTCTGCGCCGAAAGAACTCCAAACGATGGCTCCAAAGGCCACGCCCGTGACAACCCAAACGGTCGACCAAACCGCTGCCTCCTTGAATGAAATCTCATGTGCTTTGCGATGGGCGAACAAGTCAACGAGAAGCATCGCCAGAATGAAAACAAGCACCGACGCCCACATCCAGATTTCGACTACCAACTGAGTATCCCTTCTACTGCAATTTGATTACTGATTATTTTTTCCTGTATTGTGCTTCATGTCAAATTAATGCGGAGGAAAAATGGAATCACTTCAACTCGCCATCTCAAACTTGACCTCACCCGCAGTGCTCGCATTTGCTTTGGGCATTTGCCTTGTGATTCTTAAAAGCTCGCTGCAAATTCCAAGGCAAATATTCGATTTCCTCTCGATCTACTTGCTTTTGGCTATAGGCATAAAAGGTGGTGTATCGCTAAACACGACTCCGTTTTCAGAGGTCTGGCTTCCGGCTCTGGTTTCAATTGCAGTTGGATTGGTGATTCCAATCGCTGTGTTTTTTTCACTAAAACTGCTAACCCCCATGAGTCGAGTTGACCGCGGAGCTCTGGCGGCACACTATGGATCAACCTCGCTGGTTACATTCACAGCCGGTTTGGTTTTTGTCGAAAGTGCAGGTCTAAAGGTTGAGGGATTTATGCCATCGCTGCTCGCGGTTATGGAAGTTCCTGGAATTGTCATTGGCATATTGCTCGCGAAAGGGTTGTCAAAAGATGGTTCGATTTCAGATGCAATGAGAGAAATTTTCAGTTCTAAATCAGTAGTTCTTTTAGTCGGCGGAATTTTGATTGGACTTGCTTCGGGGCCAGTCGGCTACGAAAAAGTCGAGCCTT
>CALDKR010000131.1 GCA_937898095.1 uncultured Rhodoluna sp. | reverse complement strand
TGCCAACCAGCAGAATCAGGCCGCCGAAGCCCGCGACCATGCCCATGATGGTCTTTGGGTGGGCCACCGACTTGTCGCCGGTGAAATACGCGATTGGCAGGCCGAAGAATGGCACCGTGGCAACCAGCAGGCCGGCCAAGCCGCTGTCGATGTGACGCTCGGCCTCGGTGATCAAGAACCACGGGCCGACCATTTCGATCAGCGCAAAGACCAGCACCCAACGCCATTCACGTAGTGCCGGCAGGAGGGTCTTGCGATATGCGGCCAGGGGAATCAACACGGCGGCGCCGATCACCACGCGCGCCAGCACGATGCTCGGCGTCGAGAACTCTGCACCGGCCACCTTGATGAACAGGTATGGCACGCCCCAGAAGACGCCGGCCAGCAAAAACAGAATCAAACCCTTGCGCGACATGGTGCCAAGCCTAGCCGTTGCGCTTTGCGCGACCACGGGCTATGGTTAGTAAAGACCCCCTAGACAAACGGAGTACAAATGCCACACCTGCCTTCAATCAACAAGGAAGCCGTCACCGCTGCGCCAGTTCTTTCGGTCATCGCCGACCGTTGGAGCCCACGCTCATACGACGCCAACTACAAGCTCACCCAGCACGAGTTGCTCTCGGTTCTCGAGGCCGCACGCTGGGCACCATCGGCCAACAACGTTCAGCCTTGGCGCTTTTCGGTGATCCACCGTGAAGACGCGATGTATCACGACCTCGTCGACCACGGCCTCAAGGGCTGGAACCAGGCCTGGACCCCTAAGGCTTCGGCAATCATCATCGTTTCGGCAGTGACCGCAAACGACGAGGGCGCGGCCAACCCATTCGCGCTGTATGACGCAGGTCTCGCCAGCGAAAACCTGATGCTGCAGGCTGTCGAGCTTGGCCTCGCGACCCACGTAATGGGCGGCATCGAAGAGGCATGGTTGCGCGACAAACTCAACCTCGCCGACAACATCACCCCAATCGTTGCCATCAGCATCGGCAAGCGCGCCCTGCCTGAAGAGCTAGAGGGTCCGTTGCTCGACCGCGAACTAGCGGCCCGCACCCGCCTCACCCTCGACGAGATCGTGCTGCACGGCAAGCCATAATCTGGTAAAAACCCAAACCTAAACGCTCGGCGCCGAATCATCGGAGTCGGGCGTTTAGGCTTATCGGGTGCACATGTCAACGGTCATCGCGAGCCAAATCGGCGGTGCGCTAGGCGCATCCATTTCCGATCAAATCAGCGGATGGTATTCGGGCCTCGGCCCGTGGTTGTTCTATGCCGTGGTCTGGCTGCTGGTGTTTGCCGGCACGGGCCTGTTAGTCGGCGCCTTCGTGCCGTTCGTCACCGGCGACTCGCTGGTCTTTGCCGCCGGGCTTGTTGCCGCAACCTCGACCGACGTGAACATCTGGTTCATGGCAGCCGGCGTTGGAATCGCCGCGTGGCTCGGCGACCAGGTGGGCTATGCCCTCGGCCGCCACTTCGGCCGGCCATATCTCGACCAGCGCAAGGGCCGCTGGCTGCAGGGCGCCATCGCCAAGTCCGAGCTCTTTGGAAGAGGCAATCATTCCATCTGAGACATGACCGTATGTCTTTCGCGCCCCTATGGCAAAACCACCTGGCAGTAAAGACCCTGGCAGAGCAACCACAACCTTGTCACCGACTAGGAAATTGTTTGCCCCGCAAACTATGCCCCGAATGGCATCGCCACCATCAGCGGCTTTCTGCCCCTCGGGTGCCACCTGCTCAATGAGCGCCAACATGTCGGCAGCCTCGCCCCGCCCCTCGTCATAAGTGCCTGCGCTGGCCCCCACGCCACGGAAATTGAAACGCACCGCTTGCCAGCCGCACTGCACGAAAGCACGC
>CALDKR010000130.1 GCA_937898095.1 uncultured Rhodoluna sp. | reverse complement strand
AGTGCTTTGTCATTTTGACCAGCGGTTGCGGCTAGCGCCAGCGACACAGATGCCAAGCGACCCTGCACCGAGCCATGAAGCAAGCGTGCCATGCGACTGCGCACTTCGCGCAGTTGGCTCTGCAGGCGATCAAGGGTGACCTCAAGTGACCTAGACGTTTTCTCAAGCTGCGCAGAGCGCTGATTGATTGAATTCGAGAGACCTCGGATTATGAAAATCAGCAGCCAAATAAACACACCGCCTACCGGAACGGCGATCTCAAAAATTGCCAGAACTGACTGTATTTCGTAAAGATCGCGCGTGAGAGATCGAACGATCTCGACCGCCAAAAGCGCCATGCCAACATACTCAACCGGCACGCAAACCACCTGAATCCAGATTGGCCATCGAGCACTGACCCGCTGCCTGACTAAATCAACCAGCCATAGTGCGGGCACACCGATTAGAAGTGAGACGACAACCGTGAGTGCAGTTAGCCAGCCACCGACCGCCATCGAAAGTGAGAGCGCCATCAGTGTGCCCACAGTGGCAACCCACGGGATGTTCGCCGACGTCTCGGTGCTCAATTGGGCGAATTCGCGCCAGTTGGTTTTGCGTTTTGGCAGCATCGGCAACAAATCGGTTTCGGCGGGCGCTGAAAGCTCATGACTCAGACCACGTATGTCGGCCTCTGAGGCCTGGCGAATGCTGTCGGCTGTTTCTAGAATCGCGGTTGGATCGGATTGAAAATTCAGGTTGGCCAGCTGGTTTGAAATGCGATCAAGCACAACCTGAACTCGCTCGCTGATCTGAAGCTGCAGCTCTGCTTGATGACGGCGAAGTTCGTTAGTGGCATTCTCGGTCAACAGTTTGAGCTGCGCATTCTTTAGCTGCAGCTCACTAAATCTTGCGATGTTTTCGACCAGCAGTGCCAAAGCAAGGTGACCCATTAGAAACCAGGCCGCCACAATTACTGCCGAAACAGAAATCACCGCCCAGGCCGAGAGGCCGAAGCCCGGGGCAACCCACGGAATTTCTAGAAGTGTAATGAGTGAAACTGAATCGATCAGGCCGCCCGACAAATAAAGAACAAAAAGTCGGGTGGATGAAGGCTTTGAAAGCAACCTAAAAATCAGAGGCTGCAGAGCCAGAACCGATGCCCCAGAAACCAAGCGCGATAACACCAGCACCGAAACAACAAAAAGTGGGTCGTGTGCTGAGCCGGGCACATAGGTCATCGAGCCGAAGAACATGAGAAGCGGAAAAAGGGCCAGCATCACCCACGGGTTTGCTGCCCTCGAAGCCGGCAACAACTCAACTAGTTTTGCCGTTGCTCGATTCACTTAACCTGCACTTTTCCTTGTCGCCAAAGACTGACTGCTTCAACTCTAGGATTCTTGTCGCCCCCGTGCGATAGGCCAAGCGCCTTATAGGTTCTCTGAATTATGGTCTCAACACCGCGCAGGCTGGTTCCGCGGGTTTCGGCGATGGCTTGATTGGTGAAGCCCTTGCTCAGCAATCGCAGGGTTTCGGCCT
>CALDKR010000129.1 GCA_937898095.1 uncultured Rhodoluna sp. | reverse complement strand
TGTCTCTTCCGATCTCGAAAACCATCATCGGATTGATCGTCGGATTTGTTGGCGTCGCCCTTTTGGTGGGCATTGACACTTTGGCGGGTCACCTTGATGTGGTCAGCATTCTTATGCTGATTGCCGCGGCGATCGGCTATGCCGTGGCTCCGGCTATTGCAGCCGAAAAGCTTGGTGCTGTGCCAACCGCTGGAGTTATGTCGCTATCGATGGCGATTGTTGCAGTGGTTTATGCCGGGCCAGCGCTAACCAAACTGCCGGCTGAATTTGCAGCCAACCCACCAATTGAGGCTTGGGTCGCAATTTTGATGCTCGGTGTTGTTTGCTCGGCAATCGCATTCATATTGTTTTTCAAATTGGTTCGCGAAATCGGCTCTGGTCGCGCAACTCTGATTACCTATGTGAACATGGCTGTTGCGCTGCTGCTTGGCATCGCGTTTTTGCGTGAGCCAATCACCCCAGGAATCTTGATCGGATTTCCGATGGTGCTAGCCGGCTCAATTTGGGCGAGTAAGAAACACTAGGGCGTCGTCGGTCATGACCTGGCCGCTCTTCATGAATTTGTCGTGAGAAACCACGGTCATCTCGGCACCCTTGATGCCCCACTGAATTGAAGACGCATTTGGGTTTGCCTCGACCTGCTCAAGCGCCCAGTTGACCTGCATATAGGTCAGTGCGGGCTGAGGGCCCTCAACGACGATGAGTAGCGGGTCTGACGCACCGGTGATGAATGTCTGCTCGCTGGCGAAATAGGCATTTAGTGCTGCGACCGCCGGTGGGTCAATTGCCTCGGCGACTGAGTATTCAAATGTCACTGCCTCTAGAGCAGTGGCCTCGGCGATGTGCCTTTCATCGTCGGTGACTACAACGACAACATCGACATGCATGCTCTCGTTGAGTGCGGCCACTTCATGAGCCATAGTTTCGGCACCTGTCGGAATCACGAATCCGATAACAAACTTTTCTTCTAGCATTTCTCCCCCGCGAATGAATTGGATTTAGTCAAAGTTTTGCGTTATTCGAGTTGCTGCGCAACCAACATTGGGTGAATCTGTGCATAAACACATGCGTTTGAGAGCTACCCCTGCGGCCCCTCAATAATTGCCAAAACAAAAACACCCAGACCTAAGCCTGGGTGTTCTTGAGGAGGAATCAATTAATAGCGGGGGCAAATTATTTCTTTTTGCCTGACTTCTTCTTTGCTGGCAACTTCTTTAGAACAACGGCCTGCGCGACGATCACGTTTTTGCCGTTGAAGGTAACCGACGGCGAACCGTAAAGTTCGTAGCCGTCCTTCAGAGCGTCTGAAACCTTCTGGCAGAACGATGCGTCATCGATTCCGGTCAGTAGGCGGTAAGCCTTCTTTGGTTCAGGCTTAGCCTTCTTAACCTTTGCCGGTGCTGCGGCTGGAGCCTTGGCAACAGCGCGAGTCGTCGCTGGGCGTGCGGCGGCCGGACGAGCAGCGGCGCGAGCTGCAGGGCGAGCGGCGGTAGTGCGGGTGGTGGTTGTCTTTGC
>CALDKR010000128.1 GCA_937898095.1 uncultured Rhodoluna sp. | reverse complement strand
CGACGGCCCCAAGGCCAAGGCGCAGCGTGCCATGGAGCTGCTGCAAGCGCTGTATGAGCGCGCAGCACGCTCCATCCCGGCCGAACAGGTGCAACTCATGTTGGCCGGTGACGCCCCCCTGACCGAAACCGACCTGATGACCAACCTCCAGACGGTCCACAACCTCGTCGGTCCCTCACTGATGCCGGACACCATCATCTGCTCGCCCTTTGCGGCGTAAATAGCGTCTCCCGCGGCCTTGAATTCAACCCACAGGGCGTCATCGTTCTTGGTTCGGCCAGCAGCCATCCATTCGTCAAGAAGTTTTCGGTAATCAGACACTGCGTCAGAACCCTTGGCAACCAGCGCTTGGGCCTTTTTAACAATGGCTTCTTTGTTAGCCTTAGCGGTTTTAGCCTTATTTCCCGCTTCTGCAAAGTAAGCACGCTTTGCGCTTTCAAGCTTGTTACGTGACTGCTGGAAACGCTTCCAAAGCGCATCCGCATCAGCCTTTGGTACACGTGGGCCGTTCTTCTGAGCTGCCTGCCATGCCTCGAAAAGCTCATTCAGGGTGGCGGTGACGTCTTTCCAAATGACCTTGCCAAGATCGCTGGCAGCCAGCTTCTCAGCCTTCGCTACGATTTCTTCGCGAGCGGCCATGGCAGCGGCGATTACTTCCTTGTTCTCTTCCTTCTTTAGATTTAGAAGGTCTTGAATCTTTGGAGCCAGTGCGAGTACTCGCTCGCGCAGCTTCTGCAGGTCTCCCACAGCGGCAGCGTCAACGAGATCAACGGTCAGCTTGGCCGCGGTCTTCGAAACTGATTCGGCGTCGGCTTTCTTGTTAACACGTTGTTCAAGTAGGCGAACCGAGCCTTCGAGTGCGTCAAATTTCTTGACAAAGTAGTCCAGTGCTTCTTCCTGCGAAACGTTAGGAACCTGGCCAACCTTACGTTCGCCATTTGGCTCAACTACGTAAACGTTGTTCTCTTCATCAACGCGACCGAATGAGTTCGTGGTCATCGAAATGCCTTACTTGTTAGGGGTTGTATTAGTTTACCTTGACGTCGCCGAGCACAATTGGGTTCTTCGGCTTACCGTCTGCCTTGTCGTCAATGGTGCCGTCCTGCGCCAATTCGCGAATCGAGTTGAGGTTCTTGGTTACCTTACCGAACACGGTGTATCCACCAGCGGAATCGGAAGGAATCATGCTTGATCCGTAGACGATGAAGAACTGCGAACCCATGCTTGTGGCATTGTTTCCCTGGCGAGCCATAGCAATCACGCCACCCTCGTATACATTGTCTGCCGGCGCGTTTTCGATTGGTCCAAAGCTATAGCCTGGGCCGCCTGAGCCATCGCCCTGCGGGTCTCCACACTGGAGTACGTAGATGCCTTCGGTGGTTAGTCGGTGACAGCTGATGTCTTTATAAAAGCCTGACTTCGCGAGTGACACGAAGTTTGCGACTGCCTGAGGCGCTTTTTCACCATCAAGAGAAATGCCAAGTTTGTCGGTGCCGATTTGCATTTCGCCGCTCCAGGTTCGGTTTTCGGCAAGATCGACCGATGGCACCAAGGTGCTGCTAGGGCTTGCTGACGAGCTGGCTGATGCGCTGCTCGAAGCGCTCGCTTTGCCAGGACCGAACCCAAAATAAGCAGCTTGGCCGGCTGAAACTAGAACCACGGCAACAAGTGCAGAGATGATTGCCAATCGGTTGTCAGATTTTTTGTGCTTGTTTTCTGATTCAACCGCAACCTGTGACTCTTGATAGGCCTTTAGTCGAGCCTCTGGAGTTGTGAATAGGTTCTGCTGCTTTTTCTTAGATGCCAACGTGATTCCTTTGAGTGAATGTTCTTTGATTTTATCTAGCTGAGCTAGCCTGATGTGGTGACTGGCAAGCAAACTTTAGTTTCAGGGCAAATGCCCCTTGCCGCGCACATGCGCCCAAAGCGCATCGAAGACATCATTGGCCAGAGTTCAATTCTCAGACCCGGATCGCCGCTGATGTCGCTTGCCTCTGGCGAGGATCGCCCTGGGGCGTTGACCTCAGTAATACTTTTTGGACCACCGGGAACCGGAAAAACCACTATTGCTCAAGCAATCGCAGCCAGTGCCGGCCGGCGATTCGTTGAATTAAGCGCAGTGACTGCTGGGGTCAAAGATGTGAGAGATGTGATCGAGAGGGCTCGACTCGACAACGACACATACGGCAAAAAGACCGTTCTTTTTCTTGATGAGATTCACAGATTTTCCAAATCGCAGCAAGATAGCCTTTTGCCGGCAGTTGAGCACGGCGTTGTTGTGCTGGTTGCCGCGACAACCGAGAACCCATCTTTTTCGGTGATTTCACCTTTGCTTTCACGCTCTTTGCTAATCGAATTGCAGTCTCTAACTGAGGCTGAAATTCTTGAGGTTTTGAACCGAGCAGTAGTTGCCGAACAGGGCCTGGCATCGAAATTTTCAATATCGGCAGATGTGCTCGGAGAGATAACGCGCATGAGCGGCGGAGACGCTCGAAAAGCTCTGACAATTCTTGAAGCGGCTGCGTCGGCCTCGTCGGCGAACGGCGAGGCAACTGAAGCGAATTCTGCTCGGAGCAAAAAGACTCAAAAAACCAACAATCAACCCTCACAAATCGAAATAACCCGCGAGGCAGTTGAGCTCGCAACCGATCGCGTTTTTGTTGCTTACGACAAATCAGGCGACCAGCACTATGACGTGATTAGTGCGTTCATAAAGTCAATTCGCGGGTCTGATGCTGACGCTGCTGTGCACTACCTGGCCCGCATGCTCGAAGGCGGCGAAGACCCACGCTTTATTGCCAGACGACTCATTATTTTGGCCTCCGAGGATGTTGGCTTGGCCGACCCAAACGCAACCCAGGTTGCCGTCGCTGCATTTAATGCTGTGGCCTTGGTGGGCATGCCCGAAGGTCGAATTCCACTTGCGAACGCAACGATCTATCTGGCACTGGCGCCGAAGTCCAACTCGTCATATTTGGCCATAAACGAAGCCATGGATGATGTTCGCAACGTGCCGATCGGAAAAATTCCAACTCCCTTGCGCAGCTCGAATTACGTCGGGGCAAAGAAACGCGGTTTAGGCCAGGGGTATTTGTATCCGCACGATGACACCAGAGCAGTGGTCGAACAGCAATATCTGAGTCGCGAGCTGCTCAGCAAAACTTACTACCGCCCAAAAGCGGTCGGGCATGAAAGAGAACTAGGCGAGCGGTGGTCGCGGCTGCGAACCATCATCCGGGCTTTCAAATCGACTAAATAACAAGGGCCAATTGACACACAAACACTTGGGCTTGGGCGCCATTCGCTGTTAGACTGCTCAGGTTGCCGACTGGAACACTCAATCGCGGCTGTGCGAGTGTTCAATCACGGTGCGACCCTCTAATAGCCGGAGGGTCCGTGGCAGAGGATCACTAGATCCGACTTGTGAACAAAACCGCTATTGAGGTCAATCGACCTCCCGAAAGGAACACGTGTCTAAAACCACACGTACTCGCAGCAAGACTCGCTTGTCTCGTGCGCTAGGCCTAGCCCTAACCCCGAAAGCTGCAAAGTATCTAGAAAAGCGCCCATATGCTCCAGGTGAGCACGGTCGCACCAAGAAGAAGGCTGACAGCGACTTTGCCGTTCGTCTGCGCGAGAAGCAGCGTCTTCGCGCCCAGTACGGCATTCGTGAGGCTCAGCTTCGCAAGACTTTCCAAGAGGCAAAGCGCTCAGAGGGTCTAACTGGTGAAAACCTAGTTGAGCTTCTTGAGATGCGCCTCGACGCACTTGTGCTTCGTGCTGGCTTCGCTCGCACCATCGCACAGGCACGTCAGATGGTCGTTCACCGTCACATTCTCGTTAACGGCGAGCGTGTTGACCGCCCATCATTCCGCGTAAAGCCAGGCCAGTTGATTCACGTTCACGAAAAGAGCGAGAAGACCGAGCCTTTCCAGGTTGCAGCAGCCGGCGGTCACGTCGACGTTCTGCCTCCAGTTCCTGGCTACCTTGACGTCTCGCTAGACAAGCTGCACGCAACCCTAGTTCGTCGTCCAAAGCGCGCTGAAGTTCCAGTTACCTGTGAAGTTCAGCTTGTTGTTGAGTACTACGCAGCTCGATAAAACAAATTAAAAGGGGTTCAGATGAGTGGCGGAGACATCGCAGCAATCATTGCTGCAGCAGGATTTGTTCTGCTAGTGGTTTTCATTGGTGTGCCGTTGATCAAGCTCGGCCGTGTGCTCGATGAGACTCGCGTAGCAATTCGCGATCTCAACGACAGCAGCGCTCCGCTACTCTCTGAACTTACCGAAACAATTCAGGCCACAAATAAACAGCTCGCTCGCGTTGATGTAATCACCGAGAACGTGTCTGAAGTGACCACAAACATCAGCTCTCTGGTTGCAGTGTTCTCTGCGACTGTAGGTTCACCGCTTATGAAAATCGCCGGCCTAACCCAGGGTCTGCGTGAGTCTCTGCTCGGAAAGAAGAAATAGATGAAGAAGCTAATTTGGTTTGCGAGCGGAATCGCAGCCGGTCTATTTGCAGCAAAGCAGTTGCGCGAGAACCCACAGGCTCAAGAACTTGTAGACGATGCCGCAAAGCGTGCAAAAGAATTCGGCGCTGCCGTCAGCGAGGGTTATCGAGAGCGTGAAGCCGAGCTAGCTAAGGCCTCGGCACCTAAGGCCGCTGCCGTCAAGAAGCCTGCAGCCAAGAAGCCTGCTGCAGCCAAGCGCGCACCGGCCAAGAAGTCTCCGGCTACCAAGCCAGCAAGCAAGCCTTCAACTAACTAATGCAAACCGCTGAAATTCGCCGTCGCTGGCTCGACTTTTTTGAGCGCAACGGGCACACTGTCGTTCCTTCTGCTTCGCTAATTAGCGAAGACCCATCACTACTTTTCACCGTCGCCGGAATGGTTCCATTCATTCCATACATGAGTGGCTTGGTTCCTGCACCATTCGGCCGCGCCACTAGCGTTCAGAAGTGCGTGCGCACACTCGACATCGAAGAGGTTGGCAAGACCACGCGCCACGGCACGTTCTTTCAAATGAACGGCAACTTCTCGTTCGGAGACTATTTCAAGCGCGAGGCAATCGCTTTTGCCTGGGAGTTTCTGACTGGTTCACTTGACTCTGGTTGCCTCGGCCTAGATCCGCAGCTGCTTTGGGTGACCGTCTTCCAAGATGACGACGAATCAATTTCTATCTGGCGCGAAGTCGCCGACATTCCAATGGAGCGAATCCAGCGCCGCGGAATGAAAGACAACTATTGGTCAACGGGTCAGCCTGGTCCTGCTGGACCATGCTCTGAGATTTACTACGACCGAGGTCCGGCATACGGGCGCGAGGGCGGCCCAGAGGCAGACGAAGATCGCTATATCGAAATTTGGAACCTGGTATTCATGCAGTTTGAGCGTGGCCAGGGCACCGGCAAAGACAGTTTTGAGATTCTCGGCGAACTGCCAAAAAAGAACATTGACACCGGTATGGGCCTTGAGCGCGTTGCATTCTTGATGCAGGGCGTTGAAAACCTGTATGAAATCGACCAGGTTCGCCCGGTTCTTGACTTGGCTGCGAAATTGTCTGGCAAAACTTACGGTGCAAACACCGAAGATGACGTTAGATTGCGCGTGGTTGCTGACCACGTGCGTTCAGCCCTAATGCTGATCTCTGACGGAGTGACCCCAGGCAACGACGGTCGCGGTTATGTGCTGCGTCGCTTGCTTCGCAGAACCGTTCGAGCCATGAGACTTTTGGGCGTCGAGCAAACCACTTTCACTCAGCTGTTCGCGACATCGCGTGACGCGATGAAGGCTGCGTATCCGGAGTTGGAGACTGACTGGGACCGAATTCACCGCATAGCAGTTGCTGAGGAAGAGGCGTTTTTGCGGACTCTAACCAGCGGAACCGCAGTTCTCGAAGAAGCCCTTGATGAGGTCAAGGCTTCTGGCTCTAAGCAGCTCGGCGGCTCAACAGCGTTCTTGCTTCACGACACATATGGTTTTCCGATTGACCTAACGTTAGAAATTGCTGAAGAGGCTGGCCTCAGCGTTGACCGCGATGGCTTCAAGGCACTTATGGCCGAACAGCGCGACCGCGCAAAGGCCGACGCCCGTGAAAAGAAGCTCGGTGGCACAGACCTTTCGGTATATTCAAGCTTCCGTGCGAAAGGTGAAACTAAATTCACCGGATACGAAGAGTTAGAAACTGAATCGAGAGTTATCGGCCTTATCGCAGACGGTCGCGAAGTTGCCAAGGTTGAAAACGGTGAGGTCTTCGAGGTAATTCTTGGTGAGACTTCGTTCTATGCCGAGTCTGGCGGTCAAGATTCTGATTCAGGTTTCATCATCGGAGACGGCTTTGAGCTTGAGGTTCTTGATGTTCAAAAGCCAATCAAGGGCCTAATTAGCCACAAAGCACTACTGCGCAAGGGGTCAATCGAACTTGGCGCAAAGGCAATCACCCAGGTTGATCCTGATTGGCGTGTCGGGGCATGTCAGGCACACTCGGCAACTCACGTGATGCACGCTGCACTTCGCGAAGTGCTTGGGCCGAACGCTCTGCAGAGCGGTTCATACAACAAACCTGGGTACATGCGCCTCGACTTCTCTTGGACAAGTGCACTTTCGATGGAAACGCGCAGTGAACTAGAAGAGGTTGCAAACCTGGCAATTCGTCGCGACCTGCCAGTTCGAGCGCAGTTCATGTCACTAGCTGATGCTAAAGCTTGGGGAGCAGTGGCACTATTTGGAGAGACCTATGACGAGAGCGTGCGTGTAATCGAAGTTGGCGGCCCTTGGTCTCGCGAACTCTGCGGTGGAACCCACGTTTCACACAGCTCGCAGATTGGCATGATTTCGCTGATAAACGAAACTTCAGTTGGCTCTGGCTCGCGCCGCGTTGAGGCTTTGGTAGGCATCGATGCATTCAGAACATTCGCGCAAGAGCGCGCAATTGTTGCTCGACTTTCTGATGGCTTGAAGGTCAGCAAAGACGGTCTTGAAGAGCGCATCGCTGCAATCGCAGATGATCTAAAAGTCGCCCAAAAGAAGTTGGCTGCATTCGAGGCCGAGAAGCTAGCGCAACGAATTCCTGAATTGATCAGCGCAAACAGCAATAGTGCCGGAGCATTCAAGCTCATCAGCGCGAATGTTGGCGAGCTTTCAAGCATCGATGATGTTCGTGGACTCGTGACTCAGATTCGCGATCGCCTGCAGGCAGAGTCTGCAGTAATTGCAGTTTTTGCAGTCGTTTCAGACAAGCCTGCAGTTGTTATTGCGACCACCGAGTCGGCGCGTGCAGCTGGCGCAAAAGCGGGCTTGTTGGTTCGCGAGGCATCGTCGGTTCTTGGCGGTGGCGGTGGCGGAAAAGATGACATCGCACAAGGCGGCGGTCAAAACTTAGCTGCTATCGAAAGCGCTAGAGCTGCGGTCGCAAAGGCACTGGTCGGCTAATGCAGTCAGGGCGTCGAGTTGCTATTGACGTCGGATCGGTGCGAATTGGCGTTGCTGCCTCTGACTTTCACGCGATTCTGGCCTCTGGCCTAGCTACAGTTCAGCGCACCGAAGATTTTGATGAAACACTCTCGAACCTCGTCGCTCAGGTCGCCGAGGCAGAGCCGGTAGTGGTTTACGTCGGTCTGCCAATTTCACTTGCAGGTCGCGAGACCGCCTCGACTAGCGATGCGATCGCGGTGGCCAAGAGCCTCAGAGAAAGACTTTCGATTCCGGTTCGCATGGTTGACGAAAGACTGAGCACTGTGTCGGCCGCGGGTGCCCTAAGGGCGTCGAAACGAAGCTCAAAAGATGGTCGAAAAATCATCGATCAAATAGCGGCAACAATAATTCTGGAGCAGGCTATGGCATCCGAAAAAACCAATCAGCAATGGGCGGGTGAATCAATTGATGACTTCTAGGTCAAAGTTTCGTCGTCGCAGAATTATCGCGCTGCTGGTGGTTTTCGCAATCGCTATTGCTGGCGCGTTCGCCATCGCATATCGCGGCGCCCTTCGTGACTCGATTGAGCAAATTATGGGCAATGACTTCAGCGGCACAGGCCACGGTTCAACGCAAATAGTTATTGCACCTGGCGATACGGGCGAAATTGTGGCATTGAAGCTCGAAGAAGCGCGCGTGGTTAAAAGTTTCAGAACCACCTACAAATTGATTCTTAGCCTGAATCCGACCTTCCACCCAGGAACCTACAAGCTCGCCCTCGAGCAGAGTTCGCGGTCGGCAATCGAGGCGCTGACCGGCGGCAACAGTTCGGTCGTCGACAAAATAGTTGTCAAAGAAGGCATGCGACTAAATGCGATTGTCAAGCTAATTGCTGATTCAACCGGGCTATCTAAGGCTGAGCTAACCAAACTTGCATCCGACAAAACACTCTGGCACCTGCCAGCCGAGGCGCCAAGTCTCGAAGGCTATTTGTTCCCTGCCACCTACACCTTTAGCCCGGATGTGACTGCGAAGCAGGCCCTGATGGCGATGCGCGTGCGCATGGATGATGAGATCGCTAAATTCCAAATACCTGCAAATAAAGTACACAGAGTCTTGACTATCGCCGGATTGGTTCAAAAGGAGGCCCGCATCGAAGCTGACTTTTTCAAGGTTTCGCGTGTTTTTCAGAACCGACTTGCAAGGGGAATGAAGCTGCAGTCAGACGCAACGGTTTCATACGGCGTGAACGGCAACACAGTCAGCACCAGCGCCGCTGATCGAGCGAACGACAACCCATACAACACTTATCTTCATGAAGGTCTGCCGGTCGGGCCAATTAGTTCACCAGGCTCAGTAGCAATTGACGCGGCACTTAACCCGGCCAAAGGCGACTGGATCTATTTCTGCACTATCAACTTGAAAACTGGCGAAACTGTTTTCAGCAGCACATATGCCGAGCACGAGATTGCGGTTGCCCAGTGGCGCCAATGGATGAAAGAAAACCCGAGCTATGAGTAAAAGATTCGCCGTTCTAGGCTCGCCGATTCAGCACTCAAAATCACCTGCAATTCATCTTGCGGCGTATCGAGTGCTCGGAGCCGACTGGGAATATGGCCGCGCCGAGGTGTTGCGCGGAGGATTGCGAAAGTTCATCGATGAACTAGAACCCGGATGGAACGGCTTCAGTGTCACGATGCCCCTAAAAGAGGATGCCACTCGATTTGCCGATGAACTCGACAACAGCGCGCGTGTGACCGGGGCCACCAACACTCTCTATTTGAATGAGTTTGGCAAGTGGATTGGCTTTAACACTGACGTCTTCGGAATCGTAAGCGCGTTGACGCATGCAAATGTCGCTCGAGTTGAAAATGCATTGATTTTAGGGTCAGGAGCAACTGCCGTCTCGGCGGCCGCAGCACTGGCGTTGCACTCGCCAGGCGCAAAGGTGAAGGTCTTCGCAAGAAATGCTGACACTGCAAAACGACTGGTTAAATTTGCAAAGGAGCGTGGCCTGAAGGCCAGCATTGCTAAAAACCTGGCACGCGCCTCAAAGCGAGCACAAATTAATATTTCAGCCTTGCCGGCCCACGCCCTAGACGAAGACGCTGCTGCGCTGGCTGCAAAACGTGGCTGGAAGCCTGGCGGTGCCTTGCTTGACGTTGCCTATAACCCCTGGCCAAGCGAGCTTGCCTCAGCTTGGACTAGCCGCGAAGCAAAAGTTATCAACGGCATTGAGATGCTGATTTGGCAAGCGGTGGCGCAGGTGAGAATCTTTAGAACTGGCGATCCGAGCCAAGAACTGCCTAATGAAATTGCCGTAGTCGAGGCTATGCGCATCGCATCAGAATAGAATTGCACCCATGTTGCGCTGGATAACTGCTGGAGAATCACACGGTCCCGAGCTTGTCGCAGTAGTTGAAGGTCTTCCTGCCGGAGTTCCAATCACTACCGAAAAAGTTCAAGAGGCATTGGCTCGTCGTCGCCTCGGCTATGGTCGCGGTGCGCGCATGAAGTTTGAAAAAGACCAGGTGTCACTGAGCGGTGGCGTTCGTCACGGTTCGACCATGGGTGGTCCGGTTGCAATAACCATCGCAAACACCGAATGGCCAAAGTGGCAAGACGTAATGTCTGCCGACCCAGTCGAAGCCGACAAGCTAACCGGCGCTCGCGCTGAGGCCCTAACCCGACCCCGCCCAGGTCACGCCGATTTCACCGGAATGCAGAAATACGGTTTCTTAGACTCGCGACCAGTTCTTGAACGCGCAAGTGCACGTGAAACCGCTGCTCGCGTGGCTCTCGGTGCGGTCGCAGCCAGTTTTTTGAGCCAACTTGGCATCGAGATTGTCACCCACACTGTTGGCATCGGCCCGGTCATGGTTCCGGCCGGAACACCATTGCCAACTTTCGCAGATCTCGCAGCACTAGACGCTGACCCGTTGCGTTGCTTTGATGCCGAGACCTCGGCAAAGATGGTCGCCGAAGTTGACGACTGCCACTCAGCGGGCGACACAATTGGTGGCGTTGTTGAAACTTTGGTTTACAACTTGCCTCCTGGGTTGGGCACTTTTGTTCACTGGGATCGCAGACTTGATTCGCAACTCGCGGCGGCACTAATGGGCATCCAGGCCATCAAGGGCGTCGAGGTCGGAGATGGATTTGAAACCGCCAAGCGTCGCGGTTCAGTGGCTCACGATGAAATTGAACGCGATGCAGAAGGTCGCGTTAAGCGCCTGACCGATCGAGCTGGTGGCATCGAAGGCGGAATGAGCAACGGAGAAATCCTTCGCGTTCGCGCGGCAATGAAGCCAATTTCAACCGTTCCGCGTGCACTGGCCACAATCGATGTTGCAACCGGCGAGGCTGCTAAAGCGCACCACCAGCGCAGCGATGTTTGTGCCGTTCCTGCAGCCGGCGTTGTCGCCGAGGCTATGGTTGCGTTGGTCATTGCTAACTCTGTTCTCGAAAAATTCGGCGGAGACTCGGTGGCTGAAACCAAACGCAACATGCGCAGCTACATCGAACACATTCCACCGGTTTTGGCGAGCTATGACAGCAGTTCATGGGATGCCTAAGAAATCTGAGGTCGTAGTTCTAATCGGCCCGATGGGCGTTGGAAAGACGACTATCGGAAAAAAGCTTGCCCGTTCAATAAAGGCGACCTTCAGAGACACTGACAGCATTTTTGTCGCGGAACACGGGCCGATTTCAGATTTCTTCGCAAACGAGGGTGAACCGAGGTTTCGCGAGCTTGAGTCTCAGATTGTTCGCGAAGCAGTTTTGATCCCGGGCGTTATTGCAACCGGCGGGGGAGCACCGTTGAAAGCTGAAACCCAAGAAGCCCTAAAAGAACATGCGTTTGTGATTTATCTTGCGACTGACGGCAAGCACATGGCATCGCGCCTTTCACACGGAAATCGCCCGTTGCTAACCGACGGCCTCGAAAGCTGGAAGGCTATTTACGAGCAGCGCAAACCTACATATGAGTCGGTTGCCGATGCGATTATTGACACCTCAAACAAGCCGCTT
>CALDKR010000127.1 GCA_937898095.1 uncultured Rhodoluna sp. | reverse complement strand
AGGACTTATATGAAATTGAAATGTGTTCTAAGAGATATTAGCTGGCTAAGCTTTAATGCAAGAGTTTTACAAGAGGCCAATGACCCCACTGTTCCTTTAAAAGAAAGAATTCGTTTTTTGGGTATTTTTTCAAATAATTTAGACGAGTTTTTCAGAGTAAGGGTCGCGACTTTAAAAAGAATGTCCGAGATATTGGACAAAAAACAAAAAATCGATTTTGAAATCATCGACAACCCTCAATTTGTATTGGATGAAATTCAAAGAATTGTTTTAAGACAACAAAATGAATTTAATAGAATTTGGGGCAACATTAATAAAGAGTTGAAATCAAAAAATATTTTATTACTAGATGATAAAAAACTTAACATTGAACAGAAAGATTTTGTAAAAAAATATTTTGATGAAGAAGTAAGGCATTCCCCACGCGACACCGGCGGCAAGAAATAGCAGAAGACCTTTGCGAGACATGCTGACCAGCCTAGCGTTTGGGAATTGCGCAACCCCGCGGGTAGTTTAGATTCTTATGACTAACCTCCCTGCCCTAAACAAGACCGCCGTCACCGCTGCCCCGATTCTGCCGATTCTGGCCGAGCGCTGGAGCCCGCGCTCGTTCGACGAGAGCTATGTCTTGACCGAGCACGAGGTTCTTTCGATTCTCGAGGCCGCTCGCTGGGCACCATCGGCAAACAATGCACAGCCTTGGCGCTTCTCGGTTCTGCACCGAGGCAGCGACCTGTTCAACACCGTGGTCGAGCAGGGTCTCACCGGTTGGAACCAGGCATGGGCGCCTAAGGCATCCGCTCTGATTATTCTTTCGGTCAAGTTCAAGAACGCCGATGGCGCCGAGAACCAGTGGGTCAGCTACGACGCTGGCCTAGCTGCCGCAAACCTCACCGCGCAGGCGACCGAGCTGGGTCTGAGCGTGCACACAATGGCCGGAATTATCCCTGCCGCGCTGCACGAGGTGCTCGGCCTTGCCGACGACACCAAGGCTTTGGTTGCGCTCGCCGTAGGCAAGTTGGCTGCGGCTGACAAGCTCGAGGGCGTTTTGCTCGAGCGCGAGGTTGCTGCCCGCACTCGACTGACCCTCGACGAAATCGTCCTGCACGGCAAGCCTTAGGCTTGATAGGTGCTTTCTTTCGCTAGCGGCGGCGCGCTCAGCGCATCCATCTCCAACCAGATCAGTGGCTGGTATGACGATGTCGGCCCGTGGCTGTTTTACGGAATCGTCTGGTTGCTGGTCTTTGCCGGCACCGGGCTGCTAGTCGGCGCATTCATTCCATTCA
>CALDKR010000126.1 GCA_937898095.1 uncultured Rhodoluna sp. | reverse complement strand
CGCCGGTTTTTATTGGTCAAAAAATCAAATTGCCGGGCGTGCACGACATGCATAACTGCCCAGATTTTAAGCCTCTGCAGCGCAGCTATCGCGATGTCGCTGCCAAGCTGGTCAGAATCGGCATGGCAAAGCCGGTTGCCGACGAACGAATTGTCGGTGCCCTGTCAAGAATTTATGAGCTTCATGCCTTGCCTGAAGCGAATCACAATGCAGACTTCGATGTTCTCTTAGAGTCAACCGAAAACCCTGATTATTTGGTCTCTGCCTGGGTTTGGTTTCAGCAAATAAAAGTAGAGTTGGCCGATGGTTGATTTAACAGGACACACCATTGCATCGCGCTATCAAATCATTCGGCTAATCGCCGGCGGGGGCATGGCAACTGTTTATCTTGCTAGAGACCTGAGGCTTGATCGGCCAGTTGCATTGAAAATCATTCACCCGCACCTAGCCGGTGACCAAGATTTTCGCGAGAAATTTATTCAAGAGGCCAAAATTTCCGCCAAACTTTCTCATACCAATTTGGTCAATGTTTACGACCAAGGTCAAGATGGCGAGCACATTTATTTAGCGATGGAATACGTGCCTGGAATCACGCTTCGCGAGGCACTGCAGAACATGGGCCCATTGACTGCCGCTCAGGCGTTAGAGCTTTATGAGCAGCTGCTGTCTGGGCTAGCTGCGGCTCACCAGGCCGGAATTCTGCACCGCGACCTAAAGCCAGAGAATGTTCTTCTATCTGACGACGGACGAATAAAGCTTGCAGACTTTGGGTTGGCACGAAAAGTTGCCGATCAAACCCAAGTAGGCGACCTCGTCGGCACCGTTGCATACCTGTCGCCCGAATTGGTGACGAAGGGCACGGTAGATGCCCGAAGCGACATCTATGCGGCAGGGGTCATGCTCTTTGAGCTTGTAACAGGCAAGCAGCCATTCCAGGGTGAGCAGGCTGTGCAAATTGCCATGCAGCACGCGAACGCTTCAGTTGCTGCACCATCAAGCATCAATCCGGGCGTGCCTGAGATTATCGATGACATTGTGTTGTGGGCGACAGAGCGCGAACCCGATGAGCGACCTAAAGATGCTGCCGAGCTGCTTGCCGCTGTTCGCCAGGCAAAGAAAATAACTAGCGCCACGACTACCAATGGCCACGCAAATCAAAATAGAACCACAGTGATTCCGGTTTCTGAGCAAACTGGCGAGGCAAATTCGACACAGGCTCTCAATTTGAGCCAAACGCCTTCTCAAGATGCAACCCAAATTCTTAGAGTCGCTGACGTAGGCCCCGAAGATTTGCCCGTCGCATCTGCAGCGCAGACGCAGATTTTGAATCGCGAAATGATGCACGATTCATCACCTCAAGTTCAACGCCTTCGATCAGACGCCAACTTCAAGCCTGCAGTCGCAATTTTGACGGCAGTGGCAGTTCTTTTGCTTGGGCTCGGTGTCGGCTGGTCATTTGGCAGCGGCCCATTTGCGCCATTTCAGGTGCCGTCAGTTGCTGGTCTTTCAGAGGCTCAGGCGCGCGATCTCTTAGCTGGCTGTCACTGCCAAGTCACGACTCAAAATGCCAACTCAACGTCGGTGCCAACTGGGCAAGTCATCAGCACAAGCCCAGCAGCAGGCGCCATGATTTGGGGTTCTCCGATTAAATTGAGCATTTCAATAGGGGCAAAATTGGTTGCCGCGCCGAAGTTGATTGGGCTCAACGTTGCCGAAGCAACGGCCGAGGTGTTGAAATCGGGCTTCAAACTAGGCAAAGTTAGTTCATGGTTCAATCAAGCCCCAATTGGCACGATTTATGAATATCAAGGCAGTGACGGTTCAAAAATTGCAGAGAACAGCACAATCGATTTGAAAATTTCACTTGGCTCACTGCCGATTCTTAGCAACATCGACGAAGCACTTGCGACAACTGCACTGCAAGCGGCAGGGCTCAAGGTTGCCCAGGTTACAAAAGCCCCGAGCGACACCGTGGCCATAGGCAAAGTAATCAATTTCGTGCCACTGACCGACCCAATTGGCGCCGGTGGCGAAGTTGAACTAATTGTTTCTAGCGGGCCGGCAAACTAGCGCTTGGCCAACTGTTCTGCTACCAAAAACGCCAACTCAAGAGACTGCATGTGGTTCAAGCGAGGGTCGCAAACC
>CALDKR010000125.1 GCA_937898095.1 uncultured Rhodoluna sp. | reverse complement strand
GAGATCGCAGCGGGCGATTTCGTGGCGCTGATGGGACCGTCGGGCTCCGGCAAGTCCACGCTCCTCAACCTCATTGGCGGCCTCGACCGGCCCACCGCGGGCGTGCTCGAGGTGGACGGGCTGCGCGTCGACCAGCTCGGCGACGGCGCGCTCGCCCTCACCGGCGGTCAGGCCGAAGACGCAGCCGCCGCCGTACCGGGTCGAGAGCCGCTCGAGGTCGAGGGCGGTGCCGGTGAAGGTCATCGCCGGGTGAATCGCTAGCGGAATGACTCCGGCAGCAGCTGCCGGCTTAAGAATTGAATAGCCAAATTCACCGGCAAGGTGAACCACCATTTGACCCGGTTGCCACAGGTTTTCAGCTGTCAGTTCGTCAATAACTGTTTTTAGATCGCCGGTTGCAACACCCAGAATCAGCAGGTCGGCATCGCGCCAATTGTCTAGCTGAACGTGACCCACCTCTTCGAGTGAGGCAGCAAAAGTGGTCGCGATTATTTCGTTGCCAATTAGGCCAAAAGTTAGTTTTGCTTTCATCGATGCCTAAGCCGGTGTGGCCTCAGTCGCTGACTTGCCGTTGCTTGAGTTGTCAGTCGAGCCACCATCTGGAATCTTGCAAATGCGCTCAGTGATTAGCCCGGCAATCGCCATAAGGATTGAGCCAACGAGACCCGCGACGTTCATCCAGATTGAATCTGCAACGACAGGTTGCGAACCCTGAACC
The DNA here is from genome assembly GCA_937898095.1 of uncultured Rhodoluna sp. Lineage (GTDB taxonomy): Bacteria > Actinomycetota > Actinomycetes > Actinomycetales > Microbacteriaceae > Rhodoluna. The sequence goes on along the minus strand of CALDKR010000125.1, from coordinate 9,002 downwards.
GCGACAGCACCAAGGTGCCACCCGGCAAAAAGACTGCCCGCGATGGTGGTTGCCTTAGCCAGCATCAGCACTCTGACCGCATAGAACGGGTCGACTCGCTTTGGCCTTTGTGCCGCCGTGCCGACCGGTGCCTTGGCGAATTCACGAAGCGAGCGACGATAGCGAATGATCGGAACCGCCAGAACCAACACAATCGCACCGATGATAGGAAGAGTCAAAATCAGGTTCAAGCCAGAAACCGGCACCTTGAACCCGGCGCCGACGGCAAATCTAATCAACAGGTATGTCGAGATTGCAGCGATCGCAGTAGCGACGATCAGGTTGAGAATTTTGGTTGGCTTCATGTTTGCTCGCCTATTTTGCCAACCATAGTTCGCCGCGCAGCGGCTCAGCTAATTCTTTTACCGAGCCGTGACCGGGCAAAATCGCATCTGGATCAATGTCGGCCCAAGGCACCAACACAAATGCACGGTTATAAGCGCGTGGGTGCGGAATGGTTAGTTCTTTGGTCGACTTGATTTCGGTGCCAAAAACGATGATGTCGATGTCTAAAGTGCGAGAACCCCATCGAATCAAACGCACGCGACCGTGATCATCTTCGATCTTGCGAATCACTTCGAGAAGCTCTTTTGCCTTCAGGGTCGTGTCAAGTCGAATCACGCCATTCAGATACTTGGGGGCAGTCTCGTCGATTCCTGCCTCAGTTAGTGCGTGCGATTCATACAGCGGTGAAAGAAAAACATTCTTGATTCCGGTGGTTGCCGCCAGCTGCTTGAGGGCTGATCTAATTTGACGACGTCGTTTGCCCAGGTTGCTGCCGATGCCCAAAATAACGCGGGTCGGTTCAGCCATTTATTTCACGCTTTGCTTTCACGGTGATTGAAACATCTTGAAAATCGTATGGAATTGGTGCGCTCGGTTTGTGAACTGTGATTTCGGCCTTGAGAATTGGGCTCTGCGGGCCACCGAAGTTGAGCACCAAATCGAGCAGTCGCTGAGCCAGGGTTTCAATCAAATCGACCGGCTCGTTGCGCACGTTTTCAACAATCGCCTGTGCCAAAGTGCCATAGTGCACTGTGTCGTTTAGATCGTCGGTCAGCGCCGCTTTATTGCCCTGCATCCAGACGGTGGCATCGATGAAAAAATCTTGGCCATTTTGGCGCTCGAAATCAAAGACGCCGTGGTGAGCAAAAACGCGAAGACCCTTGATCTTGATTTTGTATGTGTCGGCGTTGATGTGCACGTCTTAACTCTGCCCGCTGGTTTGGTTCTCGGCAACTCGCAACGCTTCGACAATTGCGATCGCATCACTGGTTGCAACCACATTGTGCACGCGCACTCCCCAGATTTTGCGTTGCAGCAAAAGAGCGGTCAGCACTGCGGTGGCTAGGTCTCTGCGACTGTTATCGGCCCTTGCTGGCTCTTCTGGCTCGAGCACACCTGCGACAAATCGCTTGCGGCTGGCGCCCACCAAGATTGGCAGTCCGAGTTTTTCAAGCTCATCGAGTCGGGCTACGAGCTGCCAGTTTTGCTCTAGGTCTTTTGCAAAACCGAGACCCGGGTCAATCACAATTTTGTTTCGGCTGATTCCTGCAGCTTGAGCGGCCGCGACTCTGGCACCAAGCTCAATGCCAACCTCTTTGGCAACATCTAAGTAGTGGTTGAGCTGATCCATTTCGGTGCTGAAACCACGCCAGTGTGAAATCACATATGTCGCGCCGGTGGCTGCAACCAAGTCGAGCATTTTTGGGTCGGCAAGTCCACCCGAAACATCATTGATGATCGAAGCGCCGGCTGCGACTGCAGCCAAAGCAGTTTTGGCATTCATGGTGTCGATGCTGATGCGCACATCACGCCGTTCGGTGGCGATTAGCTCGGCACTCAGTGCCTCGATCACCGGCACAACTCGCGAAAGCTCAACCTCGATTGGCACTCTTGCGGCGCCCGGCCTGGTTGACTCACCACCGATATCGATGATGGTTGCGCCACCGATAATCAGGGTGCGGGCGAAATCAAGGGCTGATTCGAGAGTTAGGTGCTCGCCGCCATCGCTGAACGAATCTGGGGTGACATTCAAGACGCCCATAATTTGAGGTCGCTGAAATGTCATTTGAATTTGCCTGCCTATTTTGAAATTAGCGCCATGACCTCGGCGCGCACTGCTGGTTCGGCATAGCAACCTCGGGCCGCCATGGTCACGGTGTTGGCCTCTGGTTGACGGGCCCCGCGAGAAATCACACAGTGGTGACGAGCCTCGATAACCACAATCACGCCTTTGGTGCCGATTCCGGCTTCGAGTGCATCTGCAATTTGAGCAGTCAGGTTTTCTTGAAGCTGCGGGCGTGACGCCAAAATCTCGACCAAGCGAGGCAGCTTGCCAAGGCCAACCACTTGGTCTTCGGGCAGATATGCAAGGTGCGCCACCCCGGTGAACGGAAGCAGGTGGTGTTCACACATCGATACAAAATCGATGTCTTTAAGAATCACGACCTCGTTGTGTTCTGCCGAAAAAGTCTGGCCGAGCGCTTCAAGCGGGTCAAGATGAATGCCTTTGAAAAACTCGGCATATGCTTCGGCAAACTTTTTTGGCGTGCTTTGCAGTTCGGCACGGGTCGGGTCTTCGCCGATTGCAGCGATTAGCTCTGCAACGGCTTTTTCAACTCGACCCGCGTCAAACATTTATGCCTTTGGTGCGCGCGGAGTGCGCGGTTTGGCTGCAGGTTTTGCTGCTGAAGAAGTGGTTGACTTAGCCGCAGGCTTGCGGGTGCTTGGCTTGCGCGCTGGTTTTGCGGCAGCCGCAGCTTTTGCATCGGCTTCGGCCTGAGCGGTCTTAGCCGCGGTCGAACCCTTCACCGGAATCGCAATCGGCCCCTGCTTTGACAATGGTCGGGTCTTTTTGCTCAACCACAGTGGTCGCTTTGGCAGCTTCTTTACCGCTTTGAAAATGCGAGCGATATCTTCAGCCTGCAAAGTCTCGCGCTCCATTAGCTCTTTGGCCAAATCGTCTAGAACCTTGCGGTTCAGAGTCAAAGCCTTGTATGCCTCGTCTTGCGCGGCATCGAGAATTGCGCGAATCTCAGCATCGATCTGCTGCGCGGTGGCCTCGCTGTAATCTTTGGCCTGAGCCATGTCGCGACCAATGAAAACCTCGCCACCGTTGCCGAATGAGATTGAACCGATTGCAGAGCTGAAACCGTATTGGGTGACCATTTGGCGAGCAATGCTGGTGGCTTTTTCAAAGTCATTTGACGCGCCAGTGGTTGGGTCGTGGAACACAATTTCTTCGGCTACGCGACCGCCCATTGCATAGGCAATTTGGTCAAGCAGTTGGTTGCGAGAAACCGAATAGCGGTCTTCGAGTGGCAAAACCATGGTGTAGCCCAACGCGCGACCACGAGGAAGAATGGTCACCTTGGTGACCGGATCGCTGTGGTTCAGCGATGCGGCGACCAACGCGTGGCCAGCCTCGTGATAGGCGGTGTTTAGGCGCTCTTGGTCTTGCATCAGGCGCGACTTCTTTTGTGGCCCGCCGATAACTCGGTCAATTGCCTCATCAAGAGTCGATGCGGTGATCTCTTTTTCGTTCAGGCGGGCGGTCAGCAATGCTGCCTCGTTCAAAACGTTGGCTAGATCAGCACCGGTGAAGCCTGGGGTGCGACGAGCAACCAGCGCGAGGTCAACATCTTTGGCAATCGGCTTGCCCTTTGCGTGCACCTTCAAAATCTGTTCGCGGCCCTTGAGATCTGGGGCGCCGACACCGATCTGGCGATCGAAACGGCCCGGGCGCAATAGCGCTGGGTCAAGAATGTCTGGGCGGTTGGTGGCGGCAATCAGAATCACATTGGTGTTTGAGTCGAAGCCATCCATCTCAACCAAAAGCTGGTTCAGCGTCTGCTCACGCTCGTCGTTTCCGCCGCCGATTCCGGCACCACGGTGGCGCCCAACGGCATCGATTTCGTCAACAAAGATGATGGCCGGAGCGCTCTGCTTGGCCTGTTCGAATAGGTCACGCACGCGTGATGCACCAACACCAACGAACATTTCAACGAAGTCAGAACCTGAAATTGCAAAGAACGGAACCCCGGCCTCGCCGGCAACTGCCTTGGCAACCAAAGTTTTTCCGGTTCCGGGAGGGCCGTAGAGCAAAACACCCCGAGGAATCTTGGCGCCAAGGTCTTGGAACTTCTTTGGTTCTTTTAGGAATTCTTTGATTTCTTGCAGTTCTTCAAGAGCTTCGTCTGAGCCGGCAACATCGGCGAAAGTGACCTTTGACTGCTCTTTGGTGACCAGCTTTGCGCGGCTCTTGCCAAAGTTCATAACGCCGCGGCCACCGCCACCGCCACCCATGCCTGACATTAAGAACCAGAAGATCGCACCGATCAGAATGAACGGAATCAGTGATCCGAGCAGAGCGACGAACCACGGGGTTGACTGCACGTCGTCGTTGTAGCCCTTTGGAATGTAGGCCTTGGCGATGGTGTCGACCACCTGTGCGCCACGCGGCTGAACATAGAAGAACTGAATTTGCTTGCCGTATTTTGAATCTTCGGTGGTCAAAATGACGTCAACTCGCTGGTCGTTGCCGAGCACACGAACTGATTCAGCCTTGCCCTGCTCGATGAATGACAATCCAACCTGGGTGTCAACCTGCTTGAATTGCGAACCACCGATCATGGTTGCGCCGATGAAAAGCACCATCAGTGCGGCGAAAATCCAGATAAAAGGACCGCTCAACAACTTCTTAAAATTCATGTTTCAAGGCTACCTTCTGCCTCAGACAAGTTGGGCGGTGTTCGCCCACAGCTTGCAAGTGCTGGTTAGTTAACTGTGCGGTTTAGCTGTAAACCGAAGGTGCGAGCACTGCAACGCCAGTCAGAGTGCGATAGTTCTCGGCATAGTCGAGGCCATAGCCGACCACAAATTCGTTTGGAATGTCGAAGCCGACCCACTTGACCGGAACCTCAACCTTGGCGGCTTCTGGTTTGCGCAGCAGAGCGACAACCTCAACTGATGCAGCGCCACGTGCCTCGAGGTTGGCCACCAGCCAGCTCAGAGTCAAACCTGAATCGATAATGTCTTCAACAATGATCACGTGTCGCCCGAGAACATCGGCGTCAAGGTCTTTCAAAATTCGAACCACACCTGATGACACGGTGCCTGAACCATAAGAAGAGACCGCCATCCAGTCCATTTTCACCGGGATGTTCATTGCGCGCGATAGGTCTGCCATGAACATCACGGCGCCCTTCAAAACGCCAATCAAAAGCACATCTTTGCCTGCGTAAGCCTGATCGATTTCGGCGGCCAGTTCAGCGACTTTGCTGTCAATTTGTTCTTTGGTGACTAGCACCTTGGTGATTTCGTTGCTTACCTTCGAAATGTCCACTTAGCAGGCTCCTGGATTGAGGGTTTTAGTGGTTTTGAAGCTGATTTCGTCAGCTTTGCGTATAACTCTAACCCCTGGCAGGGTGAGCTCTTTTTGTCCGTGCCAATTTTCAATCAGCTCATCAACACTCTTTAGGTGAATGCGTGAATTTGCGGTGCCAAAAAGCTCGAGTGCGCGCTGATAAATGCGCACCCGTATAACCTTCGGCAACCCCTCGAGTTCAGCAACGGCAAAAGTAATCGCGGTTGAGCCAACTTTCGCAATCCGCTGAAATTCGGCGAGCGCCTGCCCGTCGAGATATGCCAAATCATCTTTCAGAATTTCGCCGGTTCGCGCCAAAGACTCAGCAATGCCAGGCCCGAGCTCAGCCTCTAGCATCGGCAAAACTGCGGTTCGAACCCGCACTCGCGTGAACTTCGGGTCTTGGTTGTGTGGGTCATTCCAAAATTCGACACCGCTGTCGGTGCAAAACGCTTCAGTGGTGGCTCGTCGAATCGCAAGCAACGGCCGCAACCACATGCCGTTTTTTCGTTGCATGCCAGCAATTGACTTAGGACCCGAGCCGCGAGTCAGGCCTAACAGCACAGTTTCGGCTTGATCATCGAGGGTGTGGCCGAGCATTACATGCTTGGCATCAAAAGCCTCGGCGGCGATCTTTAGTTCGTCATAGCGCGCAGTTCGGGCGGCAGCTTCGAGCCCACCCTCGGCATCGGTGTCGACATCAACGGTTCGCACCACAACCGGGGTGAGCCCTGAATCAGTCAGTTTTTGCGCCGTCGCGCGGGCAACTTCTTTTGTCGCCGGCTGCAACTGGTGATCGATGATCACGGCACCGACCGAAATGCCGGCGCGATCGCCCTCGAATTTTGCCGCCAACGCTAAAGCCATTGAATCGGCCCCGCCCGAACAGGCAACCAAAATTAAATCGCCAGTATGCACACCCGTGGCATCCCAGGTTTCGCGAATCGCGCGACGCACATCGGCCATGGCTGGCGTTAGGCGTGGGCGGTCAGGCATTGGTGCTCTTTTCGGTAACCTTGAGTTTGTGCGAGCGAGGGTCTCGCGATAAGCCTATTTAGGAGAACCATGGGTTACGAAGTAGTAATCGAAATTCCGCGCGGAAGCCGCAACAAGTACGAGATCGATCACGAGACCGGCCGCGTGCACCTGGACCGAGTTCTTTTCACGCCTTTTACATATCCAACCGACTACGGATATTTCGACAAATCACTTGGTGGCGATGGCGACCCGCTAGACGCTCTTGTTTTGCTCGAGTACCCAGTGTTTCCGGGTGTCGTAATCGACGTTCGCCCAGTGGCAGTGTTGCCAATGGAAGACGATGGTGGAATTGACGAGAAGCTGATTTGTGTTCAGACCAAAGACCCTCGCTGGAAGCACATCCAGGATGTCAACGACATTCCTCAGCAGACCAAAGATGAGATCAAGTTCTTCTTCGAGAACTACAAGGGTCTTGAGCCTGGCAAGTGGGTCAAGGTCGGCGAATGGCAGGGCAAGGATGTTGCCGAGAAGCTAATCGCTGAGGCCTATGAGCGCTTCAAAGCTCAGGGGCACTAAGTCGTTGCCGATGTTCGGCCAACTTCGCGGTCGCTAGCACTGGCGCTGCATAAAGGCACCCTCTGGGGTGCCTTTTTTGTTAACCGGCAGACGTTTTGTAAACCAGCAGACGTTTTGTAAACCAGCAGTCGTTTTGTAAACCAGAGTTACTCACTGCTTGTCCCTATTTATGTTGAAAAATCCATACAAGACACCAGAACCTAGTTGTCATTTCGTTAGCGATTTATTGCCGAGAAAATAAACTGCGTGTTCCCCCTCGAAAATAGCTGGTCTGTGCCATAGGTGGCCGCTCGAACATGACGGATCTAGACTTCTCTGCACGCGCCCCAGTAAAAGAAGCTTCGACCTTCGACTGCTGCCCCATCTCAAATTCAGCTAGCCGACAGATCATGTCCAGAAAATCGTTCAGGTAAAAGTAGTCGGTGTTGCCCAATTTCACCGTTGTGGCAAAGCCTTTCGCAACCAACTTTTGCAACCATCTTCTTGCGGTGTCAGGACTCACATTGCAGGCTTTGCAAATGTCGGTGACTGACACGCATGGATGCTTGGCGAGCGCTGAAGCCAGGCTCAAAGAGCGTGTTTTTGTTGTAATTCGGTTTTTTGAGATGTGTTCTTGAAATGCAATTAGCCACAACGAAATTTCTGACATGGCCAGGTGAACTAAGGGCGAATTTCTTGTTTGCATCTGCCCCTGCATGGCCAAGAACATTAGAAGTTTGTGTCCCGAAATTTTGTATCTCGTGCCAGCGTTGAGTAGCAAAATTTCTCGAAGCCCAATTTTCGTTCTGTCGATGCTTGCCCAAATCGCCGCAATATTCGCAAGTCGCGCTCCAGCCTGCTCGATGTCGACCCGTTGATGTGTTTTGTCCATATTCGAAAACTACAAAAATAGAAAATACATGGGGCGCCAGCATGCTGTTGGCTGTTTATAAGTTTGGCTTTTGCCGAGTTGGTTTCGTGCCGCGAAATTTACGCAGTTTGAACTCTGTCGCCGATTTCGCTAGCGATTTGACGATTAGAAGAGCGGTCTTGTCAACAAAATTCTGTCGAAATAACTACAAGCGGTGAGCTACCGCACACAGTTGAGATGTTTGCGCGGAACTCTATTAAGCCGAAGGCCGACCAGCGTATGGGAAGAGCTCACCGTAGCGAACCGGCACGATGCGCACTGTTCGAGCTGGGTTCGGTGCCTCCATCATGGTTCCGTCACCCATATAAATAGCCACGTGATATTTGTCGCCATCGAACGCGCTCGACTGGGTGTACCAAATCAAATCGCCAGCTTGCCACTGGTCTAACGGAACCAACTTGCGGTCCGCCGCCATCTGTCTGAATTGGTTAGTCGCCGAGTGGGTGCCGATATAAAGTCCGCCGGCTGCATAAGAAGCTTTGGTCAAACCAGAGCAATCCCAAACATCTGGGCCCATGCCACCAAGAACATAGCGCTCACCGAGCTGCTCTCGACCGAACGCAATCGCGGCATTCACGATGTTCATGTTTGGAGCACCGACAGCATATAGCTCTGGTGCGATTGGTTTTGAGGTGCCTGCATTTTGACGAGCTTCAGCGGCAAGTCCTTCGGCGCGCTGGCGCTCTAGATCGGCGGCGGTGTTCTTGAGGTCAGCGAGCTGGTTGTAAGCAACCGAATTTTTGCGGTTGCTCTCATCGACAATCGCCTGAACCTCATCGGCGGCAGTTTTGGCTTCTTGATAGGCAGACTGCGCAACCTTGGCCTGCTTGTCTAGCTCGACCTTGGCAACAGCCAACTGATCAGAAACCGACTGTGCATAATTCTGCTTTGCGATCGACCTGCGATAGATCTCGTCGCTTTGCGCCGCGACCTTGTCTTGCGCACCCAAACGATAGAGAAGGTCGTCAGCTTCTTTTTGATTCAAAAACATTTGCAGGGCAGTTCCGCCGGTGCCATCGCGATACATCTGAGCGGCAATGCGACCAAGCTGCACCATTGCTGCCTCGGCTGCTGCGTTTGCCGCGTCGGCTTGTTCTTGCAAGGTGTTGACTCGACTGGTCATAAGGTCGA
>CALDKR010000124.1 GCA_937898095.1 uncultured Rhodoluna sp. | reverse complement strand
GAGTTGACGAAGTTACAAACCCGCATGGATGGGTTACTCAAACGTTACCAAAAGCAGTTCGCTGCGATGGACAGTTTGGTCGGCAGCGTGAACAGCGCGTGATCGTCGAGCACCGCTTCGTCGAAGATCTCCGTCACCGGGCCGTGCGTGCGGGCGTGCTCGACCAGTTCGGCGGCGCGGTGCACGTTGTGGGTGCCGAGCACCACGTCGACCCACGGGGCACGCTCAACGATTGTGTCGCGATCTTTTTGGGCTAGGCAACCGCCAACTGCTATTTGAAAGTTCGGGTTCTCTTGTTTGCGCGGATATAAAACGCCTAGATTGCCATAAAGCTTGTTGTCGGCATTCTCGCGAACGGCACAGGTGTTGAATACGACGATGTCTGCCTCGCCCGGCTCAGCTTTTAGATAGCCTGCGTCCTCCATGAGGCCAGACAGGCGCTCAGAGTCGTGAACATTCATCTGACACCCGTAGGTTCGAACTTCGTAGGTGCGAGTTTGGGTTGTCGTCATAAGGATTCGATTTTACAACGAGGCTTCAGCTTGACGAACGGCTTGACTAACAACCGAAGACGAGAACCCTTTTCGAAGCAAAAATGCCATCAGGCGCCTGCGTCGCACCTCTGGTTCGAACCTAACCAGCTGACTTATTCTGCGTTGCGCCAACTGGCAGGCCAACTGCAATTCATCTTCTTGAGTTATCTCAGCTAAAACTTGAATTGCGATCTCATTTGAGATGCCCTTTTGCTGAAGTTCACGGCGAATTGTTGATGCCGATTTGCCGAGAAACTTGCGACGACTGCTGACATACGTTTGGGCGAATTGAAGGTCGTCGATAAGACCAACTTCAGTGAATCGCTCAAGCACGGTCTCGGCGATTGCAGAATCTATTTCACGCTTCTCAAGAATCTCTCGCAATTGCTTCGTGGACTTTGAGCTGCGAGCCAATTGGTGCAACAAGACATTTCTAGCTCTTTGCTCCTGCTTTTCAGCAGAGAGAGGCTTTCTAATCTCGACCTTGTCGAGATTAAGCTCAGCGGGGTCAGCAAGTTTTTTACTTCTTGCTGACCCCTTTGAAATTTGTGACATTAGCTAGCTGTTGCTGCCTTTGCGGCTGGAGCTTCTTCGACTGGAAGATCAGCTACCGCCCTTGGCACACCAATGCCCAGCTTTGCTTTGATCTTCTTTTCAATCTCGTCGGCAACCTTGGCGTTTTCAATCAGATAGTTGCGGGCGTTCTCTTTGCCCTGGCCTAGTTGTTCGCCCTCATAGGTGTACCAGGCGCCCGACTTTTTGACGATTTCTTTCTCTACGCCGAAATCAATCAGGCTGCCCTCGCGCGAGATTCCAACGCCGTAGATGATGTCGAATTCTGCTTGCTTGAAAGGCGCGGCCATCTTATTTTTAACCACCTTGACACGAGTGCGGTTTCCGACTGCATCTTGGCCGTCTTTCAAAGTTTCAATTCGACGGATGTCTAGACGCACTGAGGCGTAGAACTTTAGAGCCTTTCCACCGGCCGTGGTTTCTGGACTGCCGAAGAAGACACCGATCTTTTCGCGCAGCTGGTTAATGAAGATCATGGTGGTGCCAGTTGAATTAAGTGCACCGGTTAGCTTGCGCAATGCCTGCGACATAAGTCGGGCCTGAAGACCAACGTGCGAGTCACCCATTTCGCCTTCTATTTCAGCGCGTGGCACAAGTGCGGCAACCGAGTCGATAACGATGATGTCGATTGAACCTGAGCGAATCAGCATGTCTGCGATTTCAAGTGCCTGTTCACCGGTGTCTGGCTGACTAACCAAAAGTGCATCGATGTCTACGCCAAGGGCTTTTGCGTATTCAGGGTCAAGTGCGTGTTCAGCGTCGATAAATGCCGCGATGCCGCCATTTCGCTGAGCATTGGCAATCGCGTGAAGTGCGATGGTGGTCTTTCCAGATGATTCGGGGCCATAAACCTCAATGATTCGACCCTTCGGCAAACCACCGGTGCCCAACGCTACGTCTAGAGCGATTGAACCGGTAGGAATAACCTCAACCGGAGCGCGCTCGTCTGACCCAAGTCGCATGACTGACCCCTTGCCGAACTGGCGGTCAATCTGAGCCAAAGCAGTGTCTAGTGCTTTTTCGCGATCTGATGGTGATGGCATTGGATCCTCTTCTTCTGGCCTGAGCCGAGTCAGTGTTTTCTATTAGTTGCTTTGACTCTAGGTATCGCCACTGACATTCAATCAATGACTGGCTGAAATTGTGCATAACTGCCACGCAATTTCAGATAGCTCGAGGTTATCAGGATTCGAACAAGATTTCGATAGTTTTAATAATCGGCGTGTCTATTGTTCGTGTTTTTGTTCAATGCGCTTGGTGCGATTTAGCCCGTGCCAGCGATCTTGCGGCACGCCGCTTGCTCGACAGATGGCGAACCACACCTCTCGCAGGTCTTCGCCGTCTGCAATAAGTTGGGCTGCGGTTCGATCGTTGAATTCAGTGAGAACCAAGTCTGCTTGAAGCACGGCTGCATAGGAGGCGCCGAATTCATCATTCATCAATTCACGAAATTTGCTCAACCGCATGCGGGCGCCTTCAGAAAATTAAAATCGCAGTGCCTGCGGCCTATTGGCTGACAGACTCGAAGGCTTTGTTAAAAGTCGCCATGAACTCGTCTGGCACTGTGTCAGGGACATACATAACATCTTCACGGATGTCGGTGCGAGCGGTAATTGAGTCAACTTCGAGCATTTCGAGGCGGTAGCTAACCTCGCGCAGAATCAACGAAACCGGAACATCTAGAGCGTCGGCTACGGAGGCCAAGATTTCTGAAGAAGCCTCTTTTTGACCGCGTTCAATCTCGCTTAGATAACCGAGGGCAACGCTAGCTCGGCTTGCGACTTGACGAAGCGTGCGGCCGCGCTGCTGGCGAAAATCGCGCAAAACGTCGCCTAGTTCTTGGCGAACTAAAACCATTTGGCACTCCCTTCGTCTGACTGCTAAAAGTAACTTACCTTCTTCGTATGACAAAACTAAATTAGCTTGCCTGAAAATTAGCTGCGAATCGCTGCACTGGGCGGGCCACAGAGCGGCGAATCTTTCAGTCAAACCTCACTAAATCGAGATTTGTTCCCAAGCTAGTTGAAGTGCTTGCTCTGATGCTGCGGCGCGAATTTGTTCGCGAGTGCCAGACAGTCCCAGCTCGGCGATGCGAACTTTCTCGCCGATCGCAACCGCTATGAATACCTTGCCTACCGGCTGCCCATCTTGCTCAGTTGGCCCGGCAACACCAGTGGTTGCAATCGCCACGACCTTATTGGGATCGAGTTCTAAATCGGTTGCCGCCCGGGCGGCGACACCAAGAGCCATTTGTCGAGCCACTTCTGGGTCAACCGCTCCCCTGGCATTCAAAAGCTCAGGGTCTACTCCAAGCCATGCACTTTTCAGCCCTGTTTGATAGGTGACCAGCCCGCCCATAAAAACATCAGAGGCCCCTGGAACATCGACAAATTTGGCACTCAATTGACCGCCAGTCAAGGACTCAGCAGTGGCTAAAAACAGACCCGCTTCGCGAGGGTGATCAATTATTTTGGCTGCGATTTGATTAACCAATTAGCGCCCGCGCCATGCCGCGATCATGTACTGCAAGCCGGTGTAAAGAGTGATGACCACAACAAAAACCAAAAGGCCAAATTCGATTGAGCCGAACCAACCCGGAAGCAGGCCGGCTATCGGCGACATGATTAGTCCGGTCACGATGCTTTGCGACACAGTCTTTAGCTTGCCGCCGCCAGAGGCGGCGACCACGCGCTTGCGGATCACGATAAATCGATAGGCGGTGATTCCTAGTTCGCGGACCAGAATTGCGACCGTTGCCCAAACTGGCACTTCGCCGAGCATTGACAGTGCAACCAAGGCTCCACCGATTAGGGCTTTATCGGCAATTGGATCAAGAATTTTGCCAAGGTTTGTAATCAAACCCTTGCGTCTGGCAATCGCACCGTCGATTCCGTCAGTTGAAATGCCAAGCACAAAGATAAAGGTTGCAAACCAGCGCATTAAATCGAAATCGCCAACTGGCTGAAAAAGCAGCCAGATGAAATACGGAACGAGCAAAATACGTGCCGCAGTGATGGCGTTTGGCAGGTTGTATGGATTGCTTGACGTGTTCGGCATTAGTTTCGCCCCGTTAGCGACCATGCATCTTCGTCGCCATCTTCTTCATCACCACGAATGATCGAATGGTCGCGATTTTCGCGAGGAATGAAATCTTCGAAACTGCCAGCGGCAAGATTTGTGTCGAGGCCCGGCTCTTCATCGATGGCTTCAGCCGCTGCCTGCACGGCAGGAGTTGCAGAGGCGCCTGGCTCACCTCGAAGTTGGGCCAAGACCATAGGCAGGTCCTCTGGCTTAACCATTACATCGCGAGCTTTCGAGCCTTCGCTCGGGCCAACGATGTTTCGAGATTCAAGCAGATCCATTAGGCGACCGGCCTTCGCGAAACCAACTCGCAGTTTGCGCTGCAGCATAGAAGTCGAGCCAAACTGCGAATTAATGATCAGTTCGGCTGCCTGCAAAAGCACCTCAAGGTCGTCGCCAATGTCGGCATCGACAACCTTAGAAACCACCGGCTCGTCGACATCTTTGCGATATTCAGGCTGCATCTGCGCCTTCACGTGCTCGACGATTTTGTGAAGTTCGCTTTCTGCCAGCCAGGCACCCTGAACACGGATGGGCTTGTTTGTGCCCATCGGCGAGAACAATGCGTCACCCTGGCCGATTAGCTTTTCGGCTCCTGGTTGGTCGAGAATCACGCGAGAATCGGTGACTGACGTGACCGAGAATGCCAGGCGACTTGGCACGTTTGCCTTGATAAGGCCGGTAACGACGTCAACTGATGGGCGCTGGGTGGCCAGAACCAAGTGGATTCCTGATGCACGAGCAAGCTGCGTGATGCGAACGATTGAATCTTCAACGTCGCGCGGAGCAACAATCATGAGGTCGGCGAGCTCGTCGACCACGACCAGTAGGTATGGGTACGGCTGAAGAACACGCTTCGAGTTCTCCGGAACCTTTACCTCACCCGCAACAATCGCCCGGTTGAAGTCGTCGATGTGCTTGAAACCAAACGACTCGAGGTCGTCGTAGCGGGCGTCCATTTCCTTAACTACCCACTGCAGAATCTCGGCAGCCTTCTTCGGGTTGGTAACAACCGGAGTAATGAGGTGAGGAACACCCTGGTAGGCGGCCAACTCAACGCGCTTAGGATCGATGAGCACCATGCGAACTTCGGCAGGCTTTGCGCGCATCAGCAGACTGACGATCATCGAGTTGACGAACGAAGACTTACCAGCACCGGTTGCACCAGCAACCAATAGGTGAGGCATCTTGGCGAGGTTGGCTACTACGAAACCGCCCTCAACGT
>CALDKR010000123.1 GCA_937898095.1 uncultured Rhodoluna sp. | reverse complement strand
GTCGGGCGTCAGCACTAACGGCGCAATCAAGGGCGTTTCGGTGGCCGGCAAAACCGGCACCGCGCAAAATGGCCCAAAGCAGCCATACACACTCTGGTTCACCGGATTCGCTCCGGCTGAAAACCCCAAGGTGGCGGTTGCCGTTGTGATTGCTGATGGCGGTGGCCAGGGTCAAAACGGTCGAGGCAACTCTTTGGCTGCTCCGGTGGCCAACAAAGTGATGAGGGCGGTGTTGGGCAAGTGAGTGATTTGAAACCTCAAGAGGGCCAGCTGTTCGGCGGTCGATACAAGCTCATCAAGCGAATTGCAATTGGCGGCATGGGCGAGGTTTGGCAAGCCGAAGACTCGGTGATTCTGCGCGAAGTCGCAATCAAGATTTTGAAACAGGAATACATGGGTGACCCTGGATTCTTGGAGCGCTTTAGAACCGAGGCTCGTCACGCAGCTATGGTCAACCACCCGGGCATCGCAAATGTTTTTGACTACGGCGAAGACGCCGGATGGGCCTATTTGGTGATGGAGCTTGTGCCAGGCGACTCGCTGGCCAAGATTCTCGAGGTCAAAAAGTCGTTGCCAGCAGATCAGGTTCTAGACATCATTGCCCAAACCGCGCGCGCCCTTCACGAAGCCCACGAAGCCGGGTTAGTGCACCGCGACATAAAGCCAGGCAACCTGCTGATCACCCCCGCCGGCGAGGTCAAAATTACCGACTTTGGCATCGCGCGAGTTGCCGATCAGGTTTCACTAACCGCAACCGGCCAGGTGATGGGCACCGTGCAATATTTGGCACCCGAGCAGGCCACCGGAAAACCGGCCACGCCTTCAACCGACATCTATTCTTTGGGCATCGTGGCCTATGAGGCACTTGCGGGCAAGCGACCATTCACCGGCGACAGCCAAATGGCAATCGCGATGGCACAAATCAACGAAACCCCTCCTCCGCTGCCCGACACGGTCGACGAGCGCGTGCAGATATTGGTCATGTCGTGCCTGGCAAAAAAGCCAAACCAGCGCCCTGAGAGCGCATTGACTTTGGCCAAGCGAGCCGAGACTCTGCTTGGCGGTGCCTATCGCCCAGCCGCTGAGGCACTAACCGGTGTGATTCCTGAGGTGGCATCAGAAACGGCCGTTCTGCTAACCGCAAAAACTGCCGAGCAGCCAAAGGCTCCGGTTGTCTGGCCGTGGGTAGCCGTGATTATTCTGCTCGCGGTGACTGCACTAACCGTGGTGATGGCGATTGTTTTTGGTTCGATGCAGCCGACCCCAACACCAACCCCGAGCCAATCGACCTCGACGCCAACCGAGACCAGCACCGGCACCAGCACGCCTAGCCCGACCGTTGAAAAAGTCACCCTGCTGCTGGGCGATGTGGTTGGCAAAAATGTGGCCGAGGTTGCCGCGAATTTGGGGTTGTTGGGCCTAAAAGTCAACGCGGTCGCAGGCGACGAGCTGCCGGCCGGTGATCCAAGAATTATGACTGTCTATGCGGCTGACCCACTCGGTCAGGTCGACAAGGGCACAACCATCGAGCTGAGTTATTACGTTCAGGCAACAATCACGCCTAGCCCGACCCCAACAGACAGCACAACCCCTTCACCTAGCGACACCGCTAACTAAACTAAAAACCGATTGTTCGACTGGAGTTCAAGTGTCATCTAACCAACGTGTCATCGCAGGCCGCTACGAAGTCGGCGCGCTCATTGGGCGCGGTGGCATGGCCGATGTATACGAAGGAATCGACACCCGCCTCGGCCGCACCGTGGCCATCAAATTGTTGAAGGCCGACCTAGTTAGTGATCCAAGTTTTGAAGCGCGTTTTCGTCAAGAGGCTCAGGCCTCGGCTCGCATGGCGCACCCAACCATCGTGCGTGTTTATGACGCCGGTGAAGATTCAACGATCGATGCCAACGGCGAAGAATCTCGTCGACCATTCATCGTTATGGAATATGTCAAAGGCAAGCTGCTTCGTGATTTGATGCACGAGCGCCGCCTGATTCAATCAGAGGCAATCGACTATGCGGCTGGTGTTTTGACCGCACTTGAGATTTCGCACCACGCCGGCATTATTCACCGCGACATTAAGTCGGCCAACATCATGATCAACGATGCTGGCCAAGTTAAGGTCATGGATTTCGGCATCGCCCGCGCTGTTTCTGAGTCATCGGCAACCGTTGCCCACACCAGTGGCATTGTCGGCACCGCGCAATATTTCTCGCCAGAGCAGGCCAAGGGCGAGAGCGTTGATGCCCGAACCGACCTCTATTCAACTGGTGTGCTGCTTTATGAAATGCTGGCCGGTCGCCCACCGTTCAAGGGTGAGAGCGCAGTTTCGGTGGCCTATCAACACGTTTCTGAGGCAGTGACCCCGCCGTCAGAATTCGACCCAAGCATCTCGGCCGAACTAGACCAGGTTGTTTTGCACGCCCTGGCAAAAAACCGCGATGAGCGTTTTCAGACCGCCGTTGAGTTTCGCGAGCACCTGCTGGCCGCAGCCGCTGGTTCGCCGGCAACCGGCGCAGCGCAGATTATCTCGCCTAACGCCGGCTTGGCCGACGAAGCCGCTTTGGCATTCGAGAGCTCAGATGGCGTGACCGTTGAAGACCTAACCTCAGAGGGTTCGACTGACCTGGATGATTTTGAGGCACTGCTAGCCGGTGTTTCTGCGGGCAGCACCACCGCCATGCCAATCGCCGAGGTTGAAGCACTTGAGGCTGCAGCAGTAGCTCCGGCTGCTGTCGAGCCTGAGCCTGTGGTCGCGCCTGCTGCCGAGCCAGCAAAACCAACTGCCAACTGGCTCACCGGCACCGACGCCAGCCCAACCGTGCCAAGCACCAACACCAACCCTTTTGCCGAAATCGGCGTGGAATTGCCAACTGCAACCGGCTCAACCAACACCGCTGCTCGCCCGCTATTTGGCGGCAACAAACCAAACCCGGGTTTGCTCTGGGGCATCGGTTCAGGTGCGGTCGTGGTCATCACTGGTTTGCTGATCTGGATTCTCGGCTTCGGCGGACTGAACTTTCAGGTGACCCCAACCGGACCATCGGGCATTTCAGTGACCGACGTCACAAACACCGCTTATCAAGATGGCTATAACACCTTGACCGGTCAAGGTCTTTTGGTTTCAAAGGTTTTTGAGCCGAGCGAAACAGTGCCGGCCGATCAGATTATTCGCACCGATCCGGTTGCTGGCACCGTCGTGCCAGACAACACCTTGATCACGGTCTATGTTTCGTCGGGCAAAAACACCGTCGCGGTGCCTAGCTTGGTCGGCCTTGATGAGGCAGCGGCGCAGGCAATGCTGACCAGCGCCAAGCTGACTTTGGGCACAATCACTCAGTCAAACTCGGCTTCGGTTGGCGAGGGCAAGATCATCTCGAGCGACCCAGCAATGAACACTCAAATTGCCGAGGGCACTGCCGTCAACCTTGTGGTTTCAAACGGCAAGGTCACGATTCCTGATGTGGTCAACCTCGACATTGCCGACGCCCGCACTCAGCTGACCACCCCCGAAGTCGGCTATAGCGTGAGCGTTGAAACCCGCGAGGTTTGTGCCGGCACCCAGGGCACCATCGTGACCGAGCAGTCAGTTGCGCCGGGCTTGGCCGCGCAAAAGGGTGCCATCATCTTGTATGTTGCCTGCAACCCATAAAGCACTTCGAACATGCAAAAACCCAGACCATCGGTCTGGGTTTTTTGTTAGCTGAGGTTGACCAGTGGGCTAAGGCCCTTGGCTTTTTCGGCTGCGCCCTTGAGGCCGATTGATTCGAGCCAGTTGCCGAGCATCAAATAACCGCTCTGGGTCAGCACAGATTCAGGGTGATATTGCACACCATAGATTGGTAGCGACTTGTGCTGCAGACCCATGATGATTCCGCCCTTTGAGGTTTCGGTTGGCGCGGTGCGCGCGGTGACAATCAGGTCGTCTGGCACTGTCGAATCAACCACAGCCAGCGAGTGATAGCGAGTTGCGGTGAAGGGCTGCGGAACATCCTTGAAAACAAGTGAGCCGTCGTGCTCGACCAACGAGGTTTTGCCGTGAAGCAGCTCGCCAGCACTGGTGACGGTCGCGCCCATAGCCTCTGCGATTGCCTGGTGACCAAGACACACGCCAAAAACTGGTTTGCCGGTTTTAAGGGCATATTTCACAACCGGAATGCTCAGGCCCGCATCGGCCGGAGTGCCCGGGCCGGGGCTAAGCAAAACAGCGTCGTATTTTTCGAGCAGCGCCGGCAACTCGGCCTCGGTCACGACATCGTTTCGAAGCACCTCGGTCTGTGCGCCCAACTGCTGCAAATAGCCGTTGATCGTATAGACAAAGCTGTCGTAGTTGTCGAGAACGAGAATCTTGGTCATGATGCCACAAGCCTACTTTGAATCACTCATCGACTGAGAAGCTGGCAACGACAACGGCCAGGTGATGTCTATTTGAAACTGCGATTCAGTGCTCGACATCTCGACCGAAGCAGCATCGGCGACCATGGTTTGCCAGCCAAGACCAGGCTTGAATTCTTTGGCATCAAATGTTCCGTTGTTGCGCGCGGTTAGCTTGAGCAGTGGCTGCGCAGCGAGATCAATTGCAAAATCAAATCGGATGTTTCGAGCCGAACCGTGGCGAACCGCGTTGGTGAAACATTCCTGAACAGCGTGAAGCACAACCTCACCCAGATAGTCGTCTGAATCAAGCAGGCTGGCGATTGACTCATCTAGCT
>CALDKR010000122.1 GCA_937898095.1 uncultured Rhodoluna sp. | reverse complement strand
TCATCCTTACTGATACCCCCTAGGGTATACACTTGAGCAAGAACGAGTCTAGCAACAGCAGTGATGAAAGGTGCAACATGCAGATTGAACCGAGCGAACTAAAGGCCGCCCGCGATCGCCTCGTGCGAGTGCAGGGCCAGATCGGCGGCATCATCAAGATGCTCGACGAGGGTCGCGACTGCACCGACATCCTCATGCAACTCTCGGCCGCATCGACCGCACTCTCGCGTGCCGGCTTCTCGGTCATCTCGACCGGCATGGCCAAATGCGCCCAGACACCTGGCTCTGAAGAGTCGCAGAAGGCCCTCGAAAAGGCCTTCATGTCACTGGCCTAACCACACCACCTCAAACAAAGGAACATCATGGGATTTTTCGGCAACCTATTCAAGAAGAAGTACGAGACCGTGTCGGTAGAGACCGCACGCGAACTGCAGCAGCAGGGCACATTCCTTGTGGATGTGCGAGAGACCGGCGAGTTTCGCTCGGGCCACGCGGTTGGCGCAAAGAGCCTGCCACTCAGCGGTCTTCAGACCCGCTACCAGCGAGAGATTCCAAAGGAACGAGAGATTCTCGTTATCTGCCAGTCGGGAGCCCGTTCGGCTCAGGCATGCAACTTCCTTGCCGGTCAGGGTTACAAGGTCACCAACGTCTCTGGTGGCACTGGAGCCTGGCGTCGCGCCGGCCTGCCAATCAGCTAATCGAGCGGGTGCACTAGAACCATGCGTGTTTTGATCGTCGGTGGCGTCGCCGCCGGAATGTCTGCCGCCACTCGCCTGCGTCGCCTTCGCGAGGATGCGGAAATCGTGGTCTTCGAGGCCGGCGAAAACGTCAGCTACGCCAACTGCGGGCTGCCCTATTTTGTGAGCGATGTGATTAGCGATCGCGATGCACTGCTGCTGCAGACACCCGAATCGCTATGGCGTCGCTTTCGACTCGAGGTTCGCACGAACACTCGCGTGATCGCCATCGATCGAGCGAGCCAGACCGTCACCGCCGTGAACGGCCTGACGGGCGAAGAGTTCACCGATTCATACGACTACCTGGTGCTTGCCACCGGTGCGCGACCTAGAACCCTGGATGTGCCAGGCGGTGCGCGAGCACTCGCCCTGCGCGATGTTGCCGATGCCGACCGCTTGAAGGCTGCGGCCGGTAACGCCAAGACGGCCGTGGTCGTGGGTGCCGGTTTCGTGGGCGTCGAGGTTGCAGAAAACCTGCGTCACCTCGGGCTCGAGGTCACTCTGGTTCAGCGCCAAGGTCAGATCCTGTCCGGTTTCGACATCGAGATGATCGAGGCACTGCAGGCCAAGCTCGAAGCCAACGGCATTCGTCTTGCGCTCGAGACCCAGCTGACATCGGTTGAGGGTGACTCGGTCACCTTGGCCAGCGGTGCAAGAATCGCCGCCGACATCGTTATCGCTGCGGCAGGCGTGGTTCCAGACAACGCGCTGGCCGTGGCCGCAGGGCTCAAGATCGGCGACACGGGCGGCCTCTGGGTCGACGAGCAACAGCGCACCAGCGACCCGCGCATCCTCGCCGCCGGCGACGCGGTTGAGAAGCTCGGCGAGCTAAGCGGCAACCAGACCCTAATTCCTCTGGCTAACCTCGCCAACCGCCATGGCCGCCTGATCGCAGACGTCATAGCCGGCGTCGAGACCCAGGCACATGCTGCCCTCGGCACGGCAATCATCGGAGCATTCGGAATGGTCGCGGCCATGACCGGCCTCACCGAGGCCGCCGCCCGCAAGGCCGGAATCGCAGCAACCTCGATCCACATTCACCCTGGCAGTCACGCCGGTTACTACCCCGGCGCCAAGCGCGTCTCGCTCAAGGTGACTTTCGACCCGACCACCGGCCGCCTGCTTGGCGCCCAGGCCATCGGCGAAGACGGCGCCGACAAGCGCATCGACGTTCTGGCGACCGCGATTCGCGCCGGTTTCACGGTCGATGACCTGATGGATCTCGAGCTGGCATACGCTCCGCAGTTTGGCTCGGCCAAAGACCCGATCAATCACGCGGGCTATGTGGGCAACAACGTGCTGCACGGCAACACCCCGACGCTTCAGTGGCACGAGCTCGACTCGGCCCTAGCAGCTGGAGCCCAGCTGATCGACGTTCGCACCGCCACCGAGAACGCCGCCGGAGCGATTCCTGGCGCAAGGCTGATCCCGGTTGACGAGCTGCGCGACCACCTCGACCAAATCGACGGCGAGGTCATCGTGCACTGCGCCGTTGGTCAGCGCGGCCACACCGCCACCCAGATCCTGCGCGCGGCAGGCAAGAACGTGCGCAACCTCTCCGGCGGCTACACCACCTGGCGAGCCGGCAAGGACGCGCTGGCGCGACGCGCGTAACCGCAAACGACGATGGCCCCGACCGATTGGTCGGGGCCATCTTGCGCTTGGCGCATCGGTTTATAGGTTGATGTCGATCGCCTTCATCGAGACCGCCTCGATTGCAACGCGAACACCTTCGAGAACGGAAGCGTCGACCGGCGAGTCAACGGTGATTACGGAGAGGGCCTTGCCGCCCTTCTGCTCACGAGCAATCTGCATTGCCGCGATGTTGATTCCCTTGTCGGCAAAGGCCTTGCCGTAGATAGCCACGATGCCTGGGCGGTCGGTGTAGAGCATATAAACAAAGTGCTCTGCCATAGCCAACTCCACCTGATACCCATTGATCGCAACGATCTTCTGCAGGTGCTTCGGGCCAATCACAGTTCCAGAAACCGAAGCCACAGAGCCGTCAGCCAAAATGGCCTTGATGGTAGTCACGTTGCGGTACTCGTCTGAGTTTGCATCGGTCGACAAACGCACCTCGATGCCACGCTGCTCGGCCATCAAAGGCGCGTTCACGTATGACACCTGCTCGGTAACTGCGTTCTGGAAGAAACCCTTCAAACCAGCAAGCTTCAAAACCGAAACATCATGCGCTGCAATTTCTCCGCGCACCTCAACTTCAATCGCAGATGCATTTCCGCCAGAGAGTCCAAACAAAACCTGACCCATGCGTTCCATCAAAGAAATACCAGGCTTCACCGAAGCATCGATGTTTCCACCGGCAACGTTCACAGCATCAGGAACCAGGTCGCCTGCTAGTGCCAAGCGGACTGACTTGGCCACCGAGATGCCGGCCTTCTCCTGAGCCTCATCGGTTGATGCACCAAGGTGCGGGGTGACAACGATGTTGTCTAGCTCAAGCAATGGAGACTCTTTCGGAGGCTCTTGCACAAAAACATCAAGGCCAGCGCCGGCAATCTGGCCTGACTTTAGCGCCTCATAAAGCGCAGCCTCGTCGATAATTCCGCCGCGTGAGCAGTTGACGATGCGAAGGTTTGACTTGGCCTTGTTGAACTGCTCGGTTGAGATCATTCCGGTGGTTTCTGGGGTCTTCGGAATGTGAATGGTGATGAAGTCTGACTGCTCCATAACCTCATCGAGAGTGGCTAGCTTGACGCCGATCTGCTCGGCGCGAGCTGGGGTCACATAAGGGTCAAAACCGATTAGGTTTACGCCAAAACCGGCCAGGCGCTGAGCGACCAGGGTGCCAATGCGACCGAGGCCAACGATGCCGACGGTCTTCTCATAGAACTCAACGCCAGTGAACTTTGAGCGCTTCCATTCGCCAGCCTTTAGCGACTTGTTGGCATCTGGAATGTGACGAGCCAATGAGAACAGGTGGCCGATAGCAAGCTCGGCGGCAGAAATAACGTTTGAAGTTGGTGCGTTGACAACCATGACGCCAGCGTTGGTGGCCGCCTTGATGTCAACGTTGTCTAGACCAACACCGGCGCGGGCAATCACCTTCAGCTTTGGTGCCGCGGCAATTGCTTCGGCGTCAACCTGTGTTGCCGAGCGAACCAAGATGGCGTCTGCGTTGCCAAGCTCTTTGAGAAGCAACGTGCGGTCGGTGCCGTCGATGTTGCGAACCTCAAAATCAGGGCCTAGTGCAGCAACGGTTGCAGGTGAAAGTTCTTCGGCGATCAAAACGATTGGCTTAGTCATGCTCTCAAGCGTATGGCTTTGCCACTCGAAAAAATCGCTTGATTATTTCATTAGCTGTAAGTTATCTTTCATTTTATGAAACAGATACAATCAGCGAAAAGGGTAGCTAAATGAAGCCAAAACCCGGATTGCTCTCGCCGCTAATACGCAGCGATGTGCAGGGGTTGATTCTGGCCAAGCTGTTTATGAGCTCGGGCACCGAGTTCACCATCACCGATCTAGCCGAATACGCATTCACCAGCGTGCCGACTGCGATGCGCGAAGTGGATCGCCTGGTTGACGCTGGATACGTGAACGATAAGGCGCTTGGCCGCACCCGCCTGATTAGCGCGAATGTCACTCACCCGCTGTTCGCCGCAATCTTTCAAATCGTCGCTCATTCATACGGGCCCGCTGCCCTGCTGCCAAAAGCGCTGACCGGCCTATTTGGTCTTCAGCAGGCTTTTATTTATGGCGATTGGGCCCAGCGTCTGGCTCAAATTGAGGGGCCGCCACCGACTGAGCTTCAGGTTTTGCTGGTTGGCAACATGAACCGAATCGATGCTTCGCGAGCATTGGTCTCGGTGGAGCAAAAAATCGGCCTGCCGCTGACTTTGCAGTTTGTTAATAACGTTGATTTTGAACATGACAGCACTGAGTTTGTGCGACAGATAAAGCAGCAGCCTCTTCTTGAGCTCGAACTAGCGATATAGGCGCAAGCCAACTGGTTTCTTCTGAAGCCAGCCAAAGAAAAAAGGGGCCAGCCGAAGCTGGACCCTTTTTGCTGCAAGATTTAGCGAGCTGCTGAACCCTCGACATAGTCTGCCTCGGTGTCTGCATTGCGCAACCATGAGAACAGCTTGCGAAGTTCGCGACCAACCTTCTCGATTTATCTGAAGCTAAAGATTAGACCACCAATTATTTGCGCGATACGAGATCCCGAGGTCATCTAGTATCTTGCAAAGCTGCTCATAGTCACGGTTAACTTTAGATTTGGCATCTGGGGTAGAAAACCCGGTATTTTCATCGAAGGTCTCCAGGAAATATCCAGACCAAGCTTTTATTTCCTCTACTAGAGCCTCTGGTAGAACATTCTGCAGAGTTGGTGAACCTGAGTCGCCTACCTCAACAAAAGGCCAGGTCGTCCAATTAAATGAAAAAACTGGAACTAGATCGCTAATTTTTTGCCTAACAGGTCGATGTTGTCGACGGTATTGATGTGATCAAAATCTTGTTGTTCATTGAAACAACAACACTTGGATTGATGGTTTTCCAGTATGAACTGACGCCGTTAACCACTTGATAAAGGCGAATGGGAGTTGTGTAGCAACGCTTATTACCGGATTGTGTGAGGGCTACTAGTGGAGCAGAAAGTGCTTGACGGCTTGCCCAAACCATGTAGTCATCCCAGAGTCCTGGGCCAGTCATTTGCGCTTGCCACTGTGGCTGGTGATTGGCTCGAATATGGATGTAGCCAGATGCAGAATCGCCACATTTTAGGTTGATTGCGCCGTCGAACTTGGAGGTAAACGATGAGACAACAATGTCGCCAAAACCGGTATTGCAGAGACCTATCGTTGCCGGATTGAGTCGCGTCTGAATTGATGGCAATGTCGCAGTTGCACGGTCGAGAATGGGTTCACCGTGATAGGACTCCTGCGATTCAGGCGAGAAGAAGATAACAGTGCCGTCAGGCAGGCTAATTGTGTCGGCGTGGGCCGCGATAGGAAAATTGAAGCTTAGTGTGACAAGAAGTCCGACTGAAATCAATATTCCAATCGCACTCTTATTTGATCGATTTGTATATTTCACTCGATCCCCCCTCATTTGTTTTTTACCTGCACCCCCCCCGTGCATTGCCTGAATTATTGCAGAAAATCTGCCTCATTATCTGCCGCTCTCGCTGTCGCGCCAGATTAACCACCAGCCACTGCTAGAGCTAGAGCTCGACAACTAGAAAAGCCAAGACTCAATAAAGAAAAAGGGCCCAGCCGAAGCTGGACCCTTTTTTTGCTGCAAGATTTAGCGACCAGCTGAACCTTCTACATAGTCCTTCTCGGTGTCTGCCTGGCGCAACCATGAGAACAGCTTGCGAAGTTCGCGGCCAACCTTCTCGATTGGGTGCGCCTCGCCCTTGGCGCGTAGCGCTAGGAACTCTGGTGCACCTGCATCCTGGTCAG
>CALDKR010000121.1 GCA_937898095.1 uncultured Rhodoluna sp. | reverse complement strand
CTGCACAGCAAGCTCGAGGCAGACGAGGGCCTAGAGGTTTATTCGAAAATTGAACTTGCATCAAACAGTGTCTTGGCTCGAATGGAGCATGCCGGAATTCAAGTCAATCGCGCGAAGCTAGATGATCTGTTCGCTCGACTCTCGACCGAGGTTGCTGAAGTGGCCAAAGAATGCTTTGACATTATCGGGCGCGAAATCAATCTTTCATCACCAAAGCAGCTTCAAACAGTGCTTTTCGATGAGCTAGGAATGACCGGCACCAAACAGCTCAAAACCGGTTTCTCGACCAACGCCGCAGCTCTCACCGAACTGTTCGAACAAACCCAGCACCCTTTTCTTGAGAAACTGCTGCTGCACCGCGAGGTCACCAAAATTCGCCAGATTGTCGAGACTATGCTCAAAGCAATCGGCACTGATGGTCGAATTCACACCAACTATGTGCAAACCGGAACGGCCACCGGTCGACTTTCTTCTGAGGGCCCGAATCTGCAGAATATTCCGATCAAGAGTGAGCGCGGCCGAGAAATTCGAGAGGCATTTGAGGTTGGCGACGGCTTCGAAACTCTGCTGACTGCCGACTATTCGCAGATCGAAATGCGCATCATGGCGCACCTCTCAGAAGACGAGGGGCTGATCGAGGCATTTAACACCGGTGAAGACCTTCACCGATTTGTTGGTGCACGAATCTTTGGTGTCAAGCCCGAAGAGGTCACCACCCCGATGCGTCAAAAAGTAAAAGCTATGAGCTACGGCTTGGTTTATGGACTAAGTGAATACGGTCTAGCCAAGCAATTGCGCATTCCAAACGGCGAAGCCAAGCAACTCATGGCTGATTATTTTGCTCGTTTCGGTGGCGTGCGTCGCTATTTAGCGTCGGTGGTTGACCAGGCAAAAACCCAGGGGTTCACAGTGACCACTTTTGGTCGCCGGAGACCATTCGAAGACTTAAACAGCAAGATTTTTCAGATTCGAGAGAACGCTCGTCGTGCGGCCCTAAACGCACCGATTCAAGGCACTGCAGCTGACATCATCAAGCTTGCGATGATCAACATCGATCGAGACATAATCGACCAAGGCCTCAAGAGTCGCATGCTTCTTCAGGTTCACGACGAACTCGTATTTGAGATCGCGCCGGGCGAGCTTGAGCAAATGCGCGAGATAGTGGTTAGTCGCATGGACACCGCGGTTGAACTAACGGTGCCGCTTGATGTTCATGTGGGCATCGGTGCCAACTGGGATGCGGCAGGCCACTAGTGGTTCAAGAAATTGTGGTCGTTGGTTCCGCCGAGGGTTTTCATGCTCGACCGGCGACCGAATTTGCTAAGGTCTGCACCGGAATCGAGGCTGTGGTCAAGGTTTCAAAACCGGGCTTTGATGCTGTTC
>CALDKR010000120.1 GCA_937898095.1 uncultured Rhodoluna sp. | reverse complement strand
ATCGACCACGGGCTAAACAATCATCAAGAGCGAATCATTCACGCTGTTGCCTCGGGCCAGGGCAGCTGGTTTGATTTCGCTGTCGAAATTCAAAAGTTCTTGCCGGGCTTAGATGAAAAGTCTTTGGTGCCGATTTCTACCAAGGAGTATCCGACCCGTGCGATGCGGCCCGCCTGGAGTGTTTTGGATAACACTGAAACCGAAGGCTTGATTATTGGTGATTGGCGAGAGCGCTGGAAAGTTGCTGCACCAGAAGTGCTTCGCGAATTTCTCTAAAAAACCTCGTGGATTAGTCGAGCAGGTCGATTAGATATTGGCCGTAGCCAGACTTGAGATATTTCTCTGCCTCTGCCTTGAGCTGCTCGTTTGAGATTAAGCCCATTCGCCAAGCGATTTCTTCAGGAACAGAAATCTTGGTGCCCTGGCGGCGCTCAACAACCTTCACGAATTCAGATGCTTCGTGCAGCGAATCAAAGCTGCCGGTGTCGAGCCAAGCAGTGCCGCGCTCAAGTTGTTCAACTTGAAGTTCGCCTAGATCCAAATAAGTTTTATTTAGATCAGTGATTTCGAGCTCACCTCGGGCTGACGGTTTTTGAGACTTCGCGAATTCAGACACTCTACCGTCATAAAAATAGAGACCCGGAATCACAAACTTGCTCTTTGGCTGCTTTGGTTTTTCTTCAATTGAGAGCACTTTGCCGGTGGAATCGAATTCGACAACGCCATAGTCTTGCGGGTTAGAAACTTGTTGAGCAAACACCGTAGCCCCGGTTATGAGTTGCATGCGTTGAAGAGTTTTGCCCATGCCGTGTCCATGAAAAATGTTGTCGCCGAGAATCAGTGCGACGTTTTCGCCACCAATGAATTCTTCACCGATTATGAAGGCTTCAGCTAACCCGTTCGGCTGCGGTTGAACCGCATAGCTCAAGCTGATGCCCCACTGCGAGCCATCGCCGAGAAGTTTTCTGAACAGCTCTTGCTCGTGCGGCGTGGTGATGATCAGAATTTCTGTGATGCCTGCGAGCATCAATGTGCTCAGCGGGTAATAAATCATCGGTTTGTCATAAACCGGCATCAGCTGTTTTGAAGTTGCGATAGTCAATGGATAGAGGCGAGTGCCTGAACCACCGGCAAGAATTATGCCCTTCATATTGCCTTTCGCTGACGCAACCATTGACCCCCCGATCATGATTTGTGCTGCTGATAGCCTATTGCTTGATTTAGCGGGGAGATAAGCATGAAGCTTTTAGTGACCGGCGGAGCCGGGTTTATCGGGTCAAACTTTGTGCGCCGATCGCTGGCTTTGCGCGACGATGTTTCGATAGTCGTGCTCGATGCTCTGACCTATGCCGGGCGGTTGTCTAACTTGGCTGGGGTTGCCGAGCAATTTGGTGATCGTTATGAGTTTGTGCAGGGCGATATTCGCGATTCAGCTTTGGTTGATCGTTTGGTGGGCTCGGTTGATGCGGTGGTTCACTTTGCCGCCGAAAGCCACAACGACAACTCGCTTCGAGACCCGAGACCTTTTGTTGAAACCAACGTTTTGGGAACCTTCGAGATCATCCAGGCTTGTGTTCGCCACGATGTGCGATTGCACCATGTTTCGACTGATGAGGTCTTTGGTGATTTGCCGCTAGAGGGTGGGCAAAAATTCACTCGCGAGACTGCCTATCGGCCAAGCTCGCCATACTCAGCTTCAAAAGCATCGAGTGATCACTTGGTGCGCGCCTGGGTTCGCTCATTTGGGCTTCGCGCAACCATCTCTAACTGCTCGAACAACTATGGCCCCTATCAGCATGAAGAGATCGGAAGAGCGTCGTGTAGGGAAAGAG
>CALDKR010000119.1 GCA_937898095.1 uncultured Rhodoluna sp. | reverse complement strand
CTGAGGCGTCTCTTTGGTACTGGCATGTCAATCTTCCTTAAGCTTTTTCAGTTCACTCCAACGAGAATCAATCTCGGCTTCGTGCACATGGTGGGGGTTGTCTGCCATCCGTTCACCACAAGTCGCGCACAGACCTAAACAGTCGCTGCTACAAATTGGTTGAAATGGGAGGTTTAGAACCACCGCGTCGAGAATCACTTGCTCAAGATCGATTTGCTCGTCTTCAACAACGAAGTCATCCTCGCTGCTTAAAGAATAGGCGAAAAGTTCTTGGAAATCTACTTCAACAGGGATGGTCAGCGGGTCTAGACAGCGACTGCACTCGGCAATTGCATCGCCAAAGACCTCACCGGTGGCCAAAATGCCCTCGTGAACCGACTCGAGACGCAGGTCTAGGTCGATGTCTTCATCGGCCGGAACCGCCGCAATGGCGTTGCCAAGGGCCTCTGGCAGGGTAATTTCAAGCTTGTATTCGCACGTGTGGCCCGGTTTGTGCATCAGGTCGTGCACCGACATGACAAAAGGTGACTGGCTGGCCATGTCTAGCCTCGCGCTTGCTTGGCCGAAGCCTTTAGGGCCTTGACCACGGCTGCAGGCACGTATGTGTCGACCGAGCCGCCGAGTTCGGCAACCTGCTTGACCAGGCTGCTCGAGACGAAGCCCTGCCCCGGGTCGGCTGGCAAGAAGATGGTCTCGACGCCGGCTAGGTCGCGGTTTACGCGAGCCATCGGTAGCTCATATTCGAGATCGGCATTGTTGCGAACGCCCTTGATCAGAACGGTTGCGCCAACCTTGCGGCAGTAGTCAACCAAAAGGCCGTTGTCGAGGGTGTCGACGGTCACCTTGGTGCTAGTCGGAAAAGCCTTGCCGAAACGAGCGGCCTCGGTGAAGCTGGCCTCGATAAGGGCAACGCGCTCTTCGCTCGAAAAATAGGGTTTCTTGGCTGGATTGTGCACAACCACGATGTGAAGTTCATCAACGAGACCCGCGGCACGAGCTGCGATGTCTAGGTGACCAAAGGTCACCGGGTCAAAACTGCCAGGGTAAACAGCGATTTTCTTCATGCGATAAGGCTATTAGTTTTTGCTGAGGTTGTCTTGGGCAGATTGCTCAAGGGCGGCGAGAGACTTGGCGAGCTGCGGGTTTTTCTCGAGTGTTGGGTCTTTGGTCAGCACCGCTTCGGCCTGAGTTCTTGCGTCTTGAATCAGTGCAGAATCACGGATGACCCGAAGCAGCTTGAGGCTGCTTCGCCCGCCAGATTGAGTTGCACCGAGAACGTCACCCTCGCGGCGCAGTTCGAGGTCGATTTCGCTCAACTTGAAGCCGTCGATGGTTGAGGCAACCGCCTGAACTCGTTCTAGCGCGAGCGTGCCCTCCTCGGCCGAGGTGAGCAGCAGGCAGAGCCCGGGCAGGCCACCACGACCCACTCGCCCACGCAGCTGGTGCAACTGCGAAACACCGAAGCGCTCGGCATCTAGCACTACCATGACGGTTGCATTCGGCACGTCGACACCGACCTCGATCACCGTGGTCGAAACGAGGACATCGATTTCTTTGGCTGTGAAGCGCGCCATCACTTCGGCTTTTTCATCTGAAGACATTCGCCCGTGCAGCAAACCGATTCGCACCTCGGCGAGCGCCGGGTTCTGCGTGAGTGACTCGGCTACTGCGACAGCTGCCGCAAGCGGCTTCTTG